>JAJDEE010000100.1 GCA_029259975.1 Planctomycetota bacterium | reverse complement strand
CCGGTCGAGACATAGCCCATAATCTAACAGGCCGAATCGCTGCCCATTTGTCACGCGAATTAAAGAAAAAAATTTGTGGGTAGCACTGGTTGGCGAAGCCTACCAGTGTGACGAAGTCACAAGAGGTCAATACTAAACAACCCATTCGACAGGAACGCCCACCGACCGCCGCCCCTCGTACCAGCGTGCCGAACTCCAGGGCCAATCAACCGCTTGATCAACCAATTTAGATCGCACAGGGTTCGTATGCATGTACTGCAATTTATCTTCTAGCTTGTGGCGTTCATAAACCGAAAAAGAATAGTACTTGGGCTGCCAAAATTTCGTTCCTTCACCAAATCCTTCTGAATAGCTGCTGGCCTGCTGGCGATACCAACTGCGAATCCTCAAGCTTGATTGCCGCTTCCATTCGTGCATGAATCGGCTTAGTTGGCCAGTTTCTGGAAACCAAATTAGGGCATGGACATGGTTGGGCATTACCACGAACCCCACGCATTTTGCCTCGTGTTTCTGGAGCACAAAATTCAGCACCCCCAGCACGATTCGCTTGGGGTGATTGTGGTCAAGAAGCCGGCGGCGTCGATAAACGGAGAACGTTATGAAGTGGCAGTAAAGTGCATCATCGACGATACGGCGTGGCTCCGACATGCCTCTATTGTTGGCTGGGGTGCATTCGAAAACAACCTCTGGTGACTACCGTCACACTGGTAGGCTTCGCCAACCAGTGCTACCCGCTGTATCTAATTCCTAGTGAAGATGATTTTACTTTTATGGATGGGATTATATTGCTTGTTATTATTCCGGCTCCCGCCGCTGTCCGAAAGTGCTGGGCTATCGCAACGGCTTTTGCTACGTTGTGCGTACAGTGGCTAGTGCCTCGACAAGCGTGGCTCGCATTGGTTCGGTGTGGGTAGCCGTTAGGCTTAGTCGTAAGAGCGACCCGTCCGACGGTACGGTCGGTGGGCGGATGCCGGGGATCCAGCAGCCTAGCTTGCGTAGCTGCGCAGCTAGTTGCATGGTTTGGCTGGCGGAGCCAACATGCAGCGGGATGATTTGGCTGGCGGAGTTGGCGGTGTTCCAACCTTGGGCTTGGAGCTGTTGGCGTAGGTTGGCGGCGTCGCGCAACAAGTTGCTTCGCTGCGTTGGTTCGGCGGCGACGATTTTTAGTGCTGCCGAAGCGGCGGCGAAAGTGGGGACGGGGTGGGCGGTTGAAAAAACGTAGGTGCGCGCGCGGTTGGCTAGCCACTCGATGAGCGATTGCGATCCACACACAAAACCTCCCGCGGCACCGAGCGCTTTGCTCAGTGTGCCGACACGTACGTGGACTTGATAGTGTAGCTGGGGATGCTCGGCGGAAAAATGTTCGACGACGCCGCGGCCCTGTTTGCCAAACACGCCGGTAGCATGAGCTTCGTCGACCATCAGCATCGCGCCGTACTGCTCGGCCAATTCGCCGAGCCGTGGCAATGGGGCGAGATCGCCGTCCATGCTGAACAGAGTATCGGTGACGATTAGCTGGCGGCGATATTTTTTGCCGACTTGCAGTAAGCGTTCGAGCGCGTCGACATCGTTGTGGGGGTAGATGTGTTTTTCGGCGTGCGACAACCGGCAGCCGTCGACGATGCTGGCATGATTGTTAGCGTCGCTGTAGATCGCGTCGCCTGCGCCGGTCAGTGCTGGGATTGTGCCGGCGTTGGCGGCGAAACCGCTGACAAAAAGTAACGCGGCTGCGGTCGCCTCGAATTGGGCCAGCTGTCGTTCCAAATCGAGGTGTCCGGTCGACCGACCACAAACCAGGGGACTGGCGCCACGGCCCAATCCGGCCTCTTCGAGCGATTGGGCAGCTGCGTCGACTAGGCGCGGGTCTGACGCTAGGCCGAGATAGTCGTTCGAGGCGAAATTCAGCAGTTCGCGACCGTCTACGCAACAGCTTGGCCCCACGGTTTTTAGCGGTGGTGGCAGCTCGCGATAGAGGTCGTGCTGACGCAGGTGGTCGAGCTGTTCGTCTATCCAATCAAGGGGTTCCATGGAACAATGGTAGCAGAAACCGTAGGGTGGCGAAAAATTTGTCATTAGATAATAGTCACTTTTCATTTGTCATTGGTTTGCTTCTTTTGCTCTCCGCTAGCAAATGACTATTGTCAAATAACTAATGACAATTTTTTTGCTCCTCAATTTCTCGATCAAATTGAATTGGAACTTCCCCCCACCTTTCAGCGTCCAACCCCACAGAGTCGAGTTTGAGCGGCGCCGCCAACAATACGACCACCGACGACGAGCGATTGGTGCAGGCCGCGCTCGGCGGCGACAAGGAGGCGTTTGGCTGCTTGGTCGAGCGTTACCAAGATCGGGTCTTCAACATGCTTGTTCGCTTGTTGGGCAACCGCGACGACGCACGCGACCTTGTGCAGGACGCGTTTGTGCAGGCGTTTGTCAAGCTCGACAGTTTTCGCGGCGACGCGAAATTTTACACTTGGCTGTACCGCATCGCGATGAACTTGGCCCTGAGCCATCGCCGCCGCCGCCGTCCGACCGAGTCGCTCGACGCGAGCAAAGAAAACGTGGGAGAGGAGCCAATGGCACAACAGCCGACCGCGGCTCAAGACATGATCGAATGCGAACGGGCTGAGCAGTTGCAGCAAGCGTTATTAAATTTGAACGAAATGTCCCGCCAGATTCTCGTCCTTCGCGAGCTGGAATGTTATTCGTACGAGGCGATCAGCGAAATCCTGGAACTGCCCGTTGGCACCGTCCGCAGCCGGCTGTTTCGTGCGAGGATGCAATTGAAAGAACAACTGCAAACCATCCTGCCGGATGAAATGACGAAGCCATGACTGATAATCACAAACTCGAACAATTCGACGACGAGTTGCTTAGCGCCTACGTCGATGGCGAGCTAGGGGGCGAGGAGCTTGCGCTGGTCGAACAGCGGCTAGCCGACGATCCGCGCGCTCGGCAGTTGGTCGACGAGCTGCGCGCGCTCAGCCAAGAGTTGCAAACGTTGCCGCAGCTTTCCGTCGGCGAAGATCTACGGTCGACGATCATGCAGCGCGCCGAGCGCGCGATGTTGCTGGGAACTGCGGAGCAGCAAACTTTGGCGCCGCGCGGGTCGAGTTCAACACGACGCTGGGCGTGGGCAGCGATGGTCTTGGCCGCATCGTTGTTGCTAACTCTCTATCTGCCGACTGCCCAACAAGAAGAAAAACCGCTGGCCAGCGCCAAGCCAGTCCCCGGAGCGAGCGAAGACGTTCGCCCTGCGCCTGAGCGGCGGTTAGAAGCTGTTTCCGCAGACGAAGCCCTGGAAGAAGAGTTCGCCGCACAGGGCGGTGGCGTAGGCGGAGGCGGAGGCGGAGGTTTTTTAGACGTAGACAGCGTAATCGAAGCGGACTCGAGCAAAGCATTTCGTTCACGAGCAGCTTCGGCCCCGGCTGCTGTGGCTAGTGCGAGCGAACCCGCTGAGGGCAAAGACTTGGTGGCGGCTGTCGACGACACTAGGCCCGAGTTGCAAGTCGTGCTCACTTTTCAGAGCGGTGCCAACAACTTTGAGCAGTTCAATCGATTACTGCTCAGCAATGGTATCGCGTTGGAAGATGCCGACGACCAGTTCGCAAACGCACAGGACGGTAGCAATTTAATTGGCAAGAAAAATGTGGCCGTTGTCAGAAGCCATGGTGCTAGCCGCCGAGAGGCAACCGAGCTTGAAGCAGAGCAGTCGGAGGTGTCAGAAGAAGTCGTGTTGGTCGAGGCGTCTGTCGAGCAAATCGAAAACCTTCTCGAAGCCTGCAACGCCGACACCGAGAATTTAGCGGCGGTCCAACTCGTAACAGAGCAATCGTCAGAGCAATCTGCTGAGCAAAAGACAGCGACACTACCCCTCGAAAAATTGCGCCAATGGGAACGCAGCGGCAAGCAGCTCGCCCAGAATAAATTAAGAATGTTAAAACGAGCGAAACGATCTGTCAGCCAATCGCAACGCGGCAGAGCGATGCGGCTCAATGAAGGTCAGTACCAGCAACAAAGCAACGGCATAGTGAACTTTGAACCCCGGCTACTTTCCCAAAGCTCTGCGCCGGCAAAATTAAACGCCAGTCCGCCAGTACAAGTTCTCTTCATTATCCAGCAAAACTCTCAATTGCCTGCCAGCGAGCCTGCTGCTGTGGGCGAGGCCCATTAGCAACGTTCTCTAAATACTCAAACTGAAATCCTTTGTCTGTTTTCAGTTTGAGTAAATACGCTACACTCGAACGAGAACTCAATCATTCAGCACATCCCACCCAGGAAGATCTCTCCATGGCTGACAACGTAACTATCCGTATGCGTCCCAATGGTCCGTTTTTGGTCGAAGGACCGATCACCGTGACCGACTCCGAGGGCAACCCGTTTGCCATCAATCCCGACAAGCCGGCGATTGCACTCTGCCGCTGTGGGCATTCGGGCAACAGCCCTTTTTGCGACGGAGCACATAACAAGTGTGGATTCGAGTCGGATGAGCGAGCACCCGCCAGCTAGCCCGACTCTGCCGACAGGTTATCCCCCATGTCCTGCGTCGTGTCGCGATACTTTGTGCGCAAATTTTCCGCCGCCCCCGCCCGGATTTGCTTGACGTAAGGGTTGCGCGGGCTTCGGCCAAGTTCGATGCGTTTTTCTTCTCGTTTGTGGGCGTTACGCTGCTGGCTACCCGCCGGTGGCTCATGCTAGAATCTGCGGCCCGCCTGGAATTCTGGCTCTAACTATTCGCCCGACAACACTGGAAAGGAATCGCCCTCGATGGCCAAACGGAAACGCGCTCCCCACGAAAAACCTTTTTCTCGCCCGATGACAACACCCGAGGCTGATGCCGACGTCGCGGTAGCGACCACCGACGACGAAGCCACCGACGCCAACGTCGCTGATCAATGCGTTGGCAAATGGAACCGTCTCATCAGCACGACCAACTGGGAAAAAGGCAAAATCATCTGCGAATGGCGCGAGGCGCTCGTGTCTGAGGATGCTGCGGTGACCGAGTATTCCGACGAGGCCTGGGCACAACTTGTTGGCGGCGTCACCAGCCAGCACGTTGGCCGCTTGCGACGTGTCTCTGAGCGATTTGGCGACGTTTCCACGCAGTACGAAGGCCTGCACTGGAGCCATTTTCAGGCATGCCTCGATTGGGACGACGCCGAGATGTGGCTAGAGGGCAGCATCCAAAACGGTTGGTCGGTCTCGCAGATGCGCGGCAAACGTTGGGAAACGGTCGGCACCACTCCCGCAGAGCAAACCGCCGAAGTCGCCCAAGCCGCCGCTGCTGAGCAGACCGAAGCCCAAGCCGAAGAGGCACAGGCCGCTACGTCGGATCAGAGTTCATCTAGCGATTCCGATTCTCTGGCGCCAGGCACGACAGAGATTAACTCGCTTAGTGAAGGATCAGCTTTTGACGCAGACGAATCCGCCGGCGAATTGCCTAGCCCGGGCGTTGGGGCTGGAGGTGAAACCCAGCCAGCCGAGCAGGTCAACAAGCGCACGCGGCTGAGCGTCGATGTCGAGTCGTTGCCCGACGA
>JAJDEE010000099.1 GCA_029259975.1 Planctomycetota bacterium | reverse complement strand
CGTTCGCGAACGGTCGCACCCTCTTCAACGATAAAATTATTGTTGCCGTGGCGGTCACGTTCGTGCGCGTACATTACGGTGCCTGCTTTAGGAGCGACGATCGAACACTTAGCGATCTGGTCCTCAAGGTCTTTGAGCTTCTCGAGTTCAAGTTGATAGCTGTTTTGATTTGCTTCCCATTTCGCTTTTGCAATGAGGATGTCGCTCTCTAACTGTTTCACGGATTTGGCTTTGGTAAATTCGTCAAGCACTTTTAGCTTGGTCTTGGCCGCTTCTAGCTCTTTGCGAGATTTTTCGACGGCGAATTTATCAGCTTCGAGTTGGAGGTCGTTGACATAACCTTTAATGGCCAGCTTTTTGCTGTATGCGTGGTACTCGACCGCGCGGTTCAAATTTTCCTCGGCAACGAACACCTCGCTTTCGATCGTTTGCCGTTCTTCGATATACGTCCCTTCCAGATACTCACGCTTCGCGATCACTGCGGTTTGGTAGATGCTGCGAGCCTCAATCACAAGAGCTTCGACCGTATTGCAAGAGATTTGCTGCGTAGTGCGTTCCGATTTGAGCGCAGAAGAGTCAAGTTCCACCACGAAGTCGCCTGCCTGCACCGCGCTGCCTTCGGGAATGATTCGTAAAATGGCAACACCTGGTGTGCTTTTTGACTTAACCTCTGATCGAATCTCCGTGATACCTGCCGATTGGATCTCGCCGCGTTCAGTTACCGAAAGTACAAAATCGTCGCGAGCGACCTCGTGCAATATCGCGTCGATTTCATGATCTTTGGAGGAACTTGCATTCCAAAAATGCATGCTGCCCCAAACGACTGTGGCACCCAACGCGACAATTGAAAAAAGCATCGCGACGCCGCTGGCACCCGTGCTACGCTGAGGGGAGTTTTGCTTTCGAGCCATCGAATTTCCTGTGGCTAAGGCCATACTACAACTGTTTGATTATAGGCTCGGCCAGTTTCTCTGTCAGGTCACCGTTGCTCGGAATTAGTTCGAGCGGTGCGGGTAAGCGTTCGAGATCGGCAGGATTTTCGGTATTTGGGGTCGAATCTGGCAGGGTGCTCTCGGGATGCAAAAGCTCTATTTGCTCGCATTCCAGCTTTTCGGTCACCCGCGGCCCTAAATCGCTAGAGTTTATCGGCAAGTCTGCCAGATACGTTTCAAGTGGGATCGTGTTCTCGAGACGCTGTCCCGTCGGTGTAAGTTCCATCACGCCCAGGTCGACTTCTAATCTCAGCCGTTGTACTTCGTAATTGACCCAGACGCTGAGGAAGTCATTTTGTACATTAAGCAAATCGGAAAGCGATTGGACAAGGTCGCGCGCCGTTGTGCTGCCAAACTGCGAGGTCTCGCCAGGCTTAGGCGGCTCGGTAAGTCTCAGCTGTGTGAGATCGACTTGCGAGATGGCTACTTGCACGGCGGCGCGGCGCAGTTCGAAGTTGACTTCGTTGAGGCGTATTTGACGGAGCGTACTACGCAGACCTTGATGAACACGGTCGCGGAATTGGTAGTAGTTGCGCCGCGCTTGTTGGTATTCGATTAACGATTGGCGGTAAACATTGCGTTCGGCCAAACGGGTCAGCGGAGCATCGAACTCTAACCCCACGCGCAGCCGCCCGCGTGTATCGCGGAAGCGAAAGGGGTTGTCGCCCACGTTGCCTAAATCGCCACTGAATACGAGATCCAAGTTGCTTTGCAAATCGTTGGCGTTGAAGTAAATCAAACGCCAAGCGTCAACCAAATTTGCCCGCGCATTCTTCCAATCGCGACGATAGTTGCTGGCTATGGCCAACGCCTGCTCAGAAGAGAGATCGACCGGCGAGAAATTGATAGCGTCGAGCCGAGCGCTTGCCTGCGTCAGCGACAGCTCCAACAATTGCCCGGATAGCTTGCTCAAAGACGTAATCAATGTATTGAGAACTTGGCGAGACTCCTGGGGCGTCGATTGCGCAAGTTTGTCGAGCTGATCAAAGGATTGCCCGAGCTGGTGCTCTAGCGACTCTAGCTCTGTTTGACGTTTGTCTACGCGTTTGAGCAGTTGGTCGGGACTAAAAAGTGCGGGGTCGATATTGGCCATGCGAACTTCGGATCGGTTGGCCAAGCGAGCCAGTTGCTCGCGACGTTCAGGAAGCATCTGCTCCAACTGCTCAAAATCTGCCCGCACGGCCGCTAACTGCTGCAGAGCCGCTGCCTTGATTTGAGAGGACGTGTCGAGAGAAGCCGCCAACTCTGGCTCGATTCCAGTCTGGTTTTGCTGCTCGCGTAACTGACGGAGCTGAAGAAGTAGACTAGCCACCTGCCGTTGGAGAGTTTCCAAGTCGGGATCAAGCAAGCTGAGCCGGTTGATCATCGGGTCGCTGACTTTGACGTCAAGTTCTGGAGGTAGCCCGAGTGTCACCTTAAAGTTATCGAGGCTGGTCTCGAAAAAGTTTTCGGAGCTAAGCAATTGACTTTGTGCGTTGAACAACGCCTGCCGTGCTAAGTCGACCTGAAACCGATCGAT
>JAJDEE010000098.1 GCA_029259975.1 Planctomycetota bacterium | reverse complement strand
TTGGATGCAACCGATCGAAAGCATCGCTTCGCGGGCCACATTGACGATGTCGCAGCCCAGGCCGAAAGCGAGCAAAGCCGCCTCGGGAAAGCCGAGTTTTCCGGAGCCGATAAAGACGACATGCTCGTGCATGTCTTGCCTGACGAATTCGCGGTAAACGCTGCTCATGCCATGCTTAAACGGCATTGCCACATGATCGGTAAACACCAGCGGTGCCGCGCCGGTGCCGCCTTCGCTACCATCGATCGTCACGAAGTCGACGCCGCGACTGGTTGTTTTCATCAAGTAGGTTAGCTGTTTCCAGAAATCGATCTCGCCAACGGCCGACTTGATGCCGACAGGCAAACCGGTCTCTTCGGCCAGCAGCTCCACAAAGTCGAGCAAGCTATCGGTATTGTGAAATTCTGTGTGGTGCGTCGGGCTAGCACAATCTTTGCCGAGCGGAATCCCTCGCACGGCGGCGATTTCGGGAGTGACTTTGGCGCCGGGCAACATGCCACCGCAGCCAGGCTTCGCACCTTGGCTCAACTTGATTTCGATCGCCTTGACGGGCCGACCTGCGAGCGACTGTTTCAGACGATCCATGTTGAAACGCCCTTGCTCGTCACGACAGCCAAAATAGCCGGTCCCAATTTGCCAAACAAGATCGCCACCTTGCAGATGATATTCCGAGATGCCCCCTTCGCCCGTGTTGTGAAGTGCGTGGGCCAAACGGGCGCCACCGTTGAGCGCTTCGATGGCTGGGCCACTCAGCGACCCGAAGCTCATGGCCGAGATATTCACAACCGACTGCGGCTGAAACGCCTTGGCCCGCTGCTGGTAACCGCCCATCATCTTGGCGCATGGAAGCGAGTATGTCGGGTCGTGTCCCGGCTGACCCGCCTGCGGATCAGACAACGGAAAACTACTGTGCTTGACGACCAGATGATTGGTCTTTTGTTCAATGTCGAGACTCGTACCGAAGCCAAAATAATTATTCTGACTCTTGGACGAGGCATAGACCCAACGGCGCTGCGCCCGGCTGAAAGGCCGTTCTTCGTTATCGCTAGCGACGATATACTGCCGCAACTCCGGCCCAATGTGTTCCAACCAATAACGAAAATGCCCAACAATCGGAAAGATTCGCAGAATGGAGTGTTTGCGTTGCGTGATGTCGTAAATCGCCAGCCCCACAAGTGCGACCAACCCTAGCCATAACATCCAGTTCATAATGTTTGCCCTAGCAATCTCGGTGTGAAAGTAACACCGAAATGTAGCTTTTGGTTGGGAAGGCAGGCTGTTGTGGAGGGAGTTTTTGAGCTTGTGGGTTGGGGTTGTGAGGACGGTAGCGGGTGTGCAGCCTTAGACAGGAGCCTCGTTCCCAGGCTCTGCCTGGGAACGCACTGCCCCCGAGGCTCCCGCCTCGTGATTCACCCCAGTTCCAATCATCGCCAATCCGTACACACGTCCAGTAAACAAGGCTGACCTGCATAGCATCGAGCACCCGAATAACGCCAATGCAGAGGATCGTCGACATAGCCTCGCCGCAGCGAATTGTTGGCAGAAACTGGTCACTTTTGCAATATGACGGCAGGAAAGATACAATCTGGTCAGGTCAATAACTCGTCGGTTGTTGCTTAGACTTTCCAACATCAACACACTAGATGACATTGTGTCATCTATAAGCCCCCCTTTGCAAACAACATGACCCTACCAAATGTGTTCCTGCGTAGCATTGGCATAGCTTCAATCTTTTTGGCCGCGTTAGGCTTTCTCTACAATGCCATGTTCATCCTGCCGGAGTTTTTTCTGGGTTTCGATGAGCCAGCTGGTCTCTACTTTTACTCAGCGTTCTATATCATGTCGGCAATTTGCATTGCGTGCTACGCTCTACTTCTCACTCTCGGTATCCAGTTCGTTCGCCTAAACACCAGCAATCTTGGGTTGTTTGTTTTTCTATTCTTATTCGAAATCATTTACATAAAAGTAGTCTTCATCTTGTGGAATCAACCGACATTCGGAATGAGCGTTGCCGAAGCAACGGGCGTGGCAAATGGCGGCCTAATGCTACAAAGATGGACTTTGTTTCCGTTATGGGCAGTTCCGGCAGTGCTTTGGGCAAGACACAAACTGACTACCTAACCCCGCTCACTCAGAGTGGACTTTAGACTCACCGCCAACAGTCGTCGGTCACATCGACCGCCCGCATGAAACCGCTGGTTCCAACCTGCGTCGGTGAAACGCCGAGGGGAGTTAAAAACCTCTTCGGACGATGAATCCTGTGTTTCGGACGCTACTCCAAGTGTTTATGGCCTTTTCGCCATTCCTGGCCGGCGGGCGCCATTTTTCTTGACCGATGCCCATATCCCGGCTAGACTGGCGGCAGTTAGGTGGATGGGGGAATCCACGCGCAACCTGCCATTTGGAGTTGGGCCAGTGATTTTGAAGCAAGCTCTGTTTTCTTTGGTAATCCTCTCTCTCGCCGCCAGCCAATCTGCGGCGATGACGATTTACAGTCAAACGCAATCGGCGTCGACTGGTTCTACGGCCCCGGTAACCTTAACCTTCACCGGCGTTCTGCCGGCTGCGACCGACGCTACTCTTTCGCTGATCGCCAAGCCCGGAGGTGAATTGTTTGGCAACAATAAGCGACTGGAGCAATTGACCGTCGATGGCAACACCAGCTACAAAACGCCGAGCGCGCCGAACGTCGGTTGGATTCTGCCTGTTAACTTTAACGATGGTTTTGGTCAGCTTCCCGACCCGGTCACGATCCCGCTAGCTGACCTCATCGGCTTCGTCGCCGACGGGCAAATCGTCGTTTCTGTTGTCAAACCACAGTTTGAGTCCGGCGCAGTGTTTGACCTGGTGCTCGAGTACACCTCAACCGTTCCCGAACCGGCAAGCGGTCTTTTGCTGACACTGGGCCTGGCCTGTGTCGCCTTGCGACAACGACGTAGGTGAGGCCGCGAAACTTCGCTGCAAGATCGCGGCTATTTCTGTCTCCCAGGTCTCACTTCGTAGGCGACGTTTCCAACTCAAACAGTCGACCGCCGCAATCGTTCTGATGTCCGCGAGACTCGTGCAACCGGCGGCCGCCTACGACTTCAGCGCGCTAACGACACTGGCCGAGGGCGCTCTGCAGGGCGAAAACGTCGACCAGCCGATACCCGTTTGAGCAGTGATATCTCTTAACGACGCGTTGCGTGGAAGGCCGGCGCACCTAGCGTGTATTTTCCCGGTCTCCCTAGCGGCTGTGTGTTCTGATTCCGCAGCCTTCTAGCATGCAGGTACCTAGCGAAATATTGCCCATGACGCCGTTTTGCATTGCTGGCAGTCCCCTCACCGCCCAAATTTCGTCTCGCTCTGGGGGTGGGGTGCGGTGTATCATGGGGGATTGGGCAGTGTGTCGGGGGAAATTAGAATGGCGGGCATGGAGGTTCGTGGAAATGGATCGCTGGGACATACTGATTATTGCAGGCGCGGGCTACGTGGCCGTGATGACGTTGGTGCGGCTGATGGTGGCGCGGCGGAATCAGTTGGTCGATCAGGTTCGCCAGCAGGTCGAGCAGCAACGCGGACAACAAACGGCGAAGAAGCCGAATGGTGAGGATGCCGACCGTGGCGCGGCTTAGGCGCATGAAAGTAGAGCCACGAAAGAAACGAACGCATGACTTCAAAGAGATAATGACGAAAAAACTTTACATCGAAACGGTCGGCTGCCAAATGAACGTGCTCGACAGCGAGCTGGTGGTGGCCAGCCTGCGCAAGCACGACTACGAGCTGACCGACAACACCTCGGACGCCGATACGATTCTGTTCAACACTTGCAGTGTGCGGCAACATGCCGAGGACAAAATCTACAGTGCCTTGGGCCGGCTTAAGGATGCGAAGAAAACCAACCCGAACAAAATTATCGGTGTGTTGGGCTGCATGGCGCAGAAAGATCAGCGACTGATCTTTAAGCGGGCGCCGTATGTCGACTTAATCGTTGGTCCTGGGCAATTGCATCAGGTGCCTGAGTTGATCCAAGAGGTCGAAGCAGGCGGCGGGCGGCAGTTGGAGGTGAGCTTGGGTCGCAAGGACGGGTCGCGTGACCAGATCGAACGCAGCCACGAAAGTTTCGATCCGCTGCGCGACCCGACGATGCGTCCAACGCCGTTTCAGGCGTACGTGCGAATTCAGATCGGCTGCGACAAGTTTTGCACCTACTGCATCGTACCAAGTGTGCGCGGGCCTGAGCAGAGCCGACCGCCGTATCAAATTTTGTCGGAAGCACAGCAACTAGCCGACGAAGGCTGCAAAGAAATTATCCTGCTTGGCCAAACGGTCAACAGTTATCAGTATCGCGACGATAGCAAAGTTACGCGTCTCAGCGATTTGCTGTACGCGTTGCACGAGATCGACGGGATCGAACGCATCAAGTTTATTACGAATTATCCGAAGGAC
>JAJDEE010000097.1 GCA_029259975.1 Planctomycetota bacterium | reverse complement strand
CACTCGTTGTCGAGTCCCTGATTGACGACGTTACGATCTTTCCAATACTCCTTAATCGGCTCCCAAAAGTTATTATCAATCCCTTCCACATAGGCGTTGCCATTCTGGATAATCAACGAGTCGACACGTTCGGGATGTTTGGCTGCCAAACGGAATCCCACTGGTGCGCCATAGTCCATTAGATAGAGACTGTAATTTTCCAGCCCAAGCTTCACAGTCAGTTTTTCCACGATATTAGCCAGGTCGTCGAACGTGTAATCAAACTCATCAACCGCTGGCATCGAGCTGTTGCCGTACCCAGGGTAATCGGGTGCAACTACGTGGTAACGATCGGCCAACGCGGGAATCAGATTGCGAAACATGTGCGACGACGTTGGGAATCCATGCAGCAACAACACTGTCGGCGCGTTCTTCGGACCAGCCTCACGATAGAAGATGTCGAGTCCGTCAATCTGTACGGTTTTATGAAGAACCGCCAGAGGGCTGACTGTGTGCGTGTCGTCATGCACTGCTTCGGCAGAACTGCTAGGTCGAACAGTTAATGCTGTGCCCACTAGCGTCATTGTGATTCCAATCACTAGTGAGTAGGTATTTCGAGTTTGATTTTTCTTGAACAACATTTTAAATTTCCCTTGTTTAAATAGTTTGATTTGCGGGTACGTATAAAAAGTTCAACAGTAAAGGCGATACTGTCAGGCGGCTATCAATCGTAACGCTTGTTCATAGCGTCGTTTCGGTTGCACACCGACGAACGTCTCGACAACCTTGCCGTCTTTAAGCAAAAGCACTGCTGGAATCGAACTGATCTTGAAATTGCCTGGTGCTTGCGGGTTCTCATCGATGTTCAGCTTGCCCACTTTTATGGTTCCTTCATACTCATTAGCCAACTCTTCGATGGTTGGTCCGATCGCACGGCAAGGCCCGCACCAGGCTGCCCAAAAATCGACCAGCACCGCTTGATCGCTGCTGAGAACTTCGGCTTGGAAATTAGCATCGGTGAATTCATGTAGATTCGACATTGTATTTTCCTTTCGGGATATTCAGCTTCTATAAAGTTTTGTAAACTAACGGCGATATTTCATGCGGTAGCAACTTCCGGCACCGCCGGAAAGTCGATGTCCGTTCCAGCCACATGATTGAAGTAGTTGGCAAACGTCTTCCAAGCGACGACTGCAACGATCTCCGCGATTTCTGCATCGCCGTGGCCCGCTCGTCGAACCCGATCAAGTTCCTCGTCGCTGACCCAGCCTCGGTTTTCAACAAGCTGTCGAGCCAGATGAAGCGCTGAGTCAACCTTGCTGTCAGGTGAAGACGATTGACGTGCATCCGTCAACTCGCTGTCGCTAAGGCCTACTGATTTTCCAATCGCACAGTGAGCCGCGACGCAGTAACCACAACCGTTTGCTTCCGAAACGGTTAACGCAATTTGTTCACGCAACTTCGCCGGTAAAACTCCGCCTTCAAGTGCCTCGCCAAAAGTGAGATAACCTTGCAAGGCGGCCGGTGAGTTCGCAAGTGTCTTCGCCAGATTGGGAACCATGCCAAACTTCTCGTTGACAGAATCTAGTAACTGCTTCGCCTGCCCCTTTCCTTGATTGGGGTCGATTGCTGCTAGTCGTGTCATCTTGCTTCTCCTTGAGTGAAGGTCTATTGTTCGAGTGATATAAGGTGAATCGCTCTTATGCACAGCTCGTGCCATTACTCTCATTTGGACACAAGTCCTTTACCCATAAGCATTTGCGATGACAGTAGATTTTTCAGCATTTAACGTAGTTACGTAATGTCGCACTTATTCGTAGGCAATTAGCGAAATGTCGTATAATTGACTTATGTCTAAAAAAACAAATTGCCCGACCGATGTTGATCTGCTCAAGCGTCTTCTGCTCGACATGTCGCAAGAGCGTTGCGTTGAAAATGTGTTGAAATTAATCGTCGATCGAATAGCCAGTCAGTCAGATGTAGCGCTCGCTCGTATTTGGTTAGTTGCACCGGGCGATATCTGCGCTAACTGCCATCTGCGTGACGAATGCCCAGACCAGATTGCCTGTCTACACTTGGTTGCCAGCGCAGGCAGTTCAAGGCAAACGGGCGAAGAGTGGACAAATCTGGACGGCTTCTTTCGTCGGTTTCCGTATGGCGTGCGTAAGGTTGGCAATATCGCTTCGACCGGTCAGCCAATTGAAGTTCCGAACATAGCCGATAACCCAAGCATTCTTGTCCGACCCGACTGGGCCAAGGCGGAAGATATTCGTGCCGTAGGTGGCCAGCCATTAATTCACCAAGGGGAGGTGCTGGGAGTACTTGCCATTTTTACCCGTGCTTGCCTGGGTGAAGAAAACCTGACTTGGATGCGGATGATTGCCGACCACGCCGCTGTCGCGATCGCCAACGCACGAGCCTTTGAAGAGATCGAGCAGTTGAAAGGTCAACTCGAACTTGAGCGAGACTACCTGCGAGACGAATTGCTAGATGCACACGAATTCGGTGACATTGTTGGGCAAAGCCCATCGTTGAAGAACGTGTTACAGCAGATCGATCTGGTGGCCCCCACTGACGCCAGCGTCTTGGTTCTTGGCGAATCGGGCACCGGCAAAGAGCTGGTCGCGCGGGAAATTCACCGACGTAGCCAGCGAAAAGACCGCCCGATGGTCACTGTGAATTGTGCATCGATTCCACGCGAGCTTTACGAAAGCGAATTTTTTGGCCACGTCAGAGGCGCATTTACCGGCGCAGTACTAGACCGCGCCGGCCGATTCGAACTGGCCGACGGCGGCACTTTATTTTTAGACGAGGTCGGGGAAATCCCGCTAGCCCTACAGAGCAAATTGCTCCGAGTCCTGCAAGAAGGTGAGTTTGAACGTGTCGGTGACGAGCGGACTCACCATGTTGATGTTCGAATCATTGCTGCGACTAATCGAGATTTGAAACAGGAGATTGAAGCGAAACGTTTCCGAGAAGATTTGTACTATCGCTTGAATGTATTTCCTGTTGAAATCGCCCCACTACGCCAACGCAAGGAAGACATCGCCGTCCTAGCCTCACACTTTGCAGACTTGTCAGCCCGAAAACTTAACCGATCCGAGCCACGACTCACACAAGCCAGCATTCTCAGGCTACAACGCTACGATTGGCCAGGAAATATTCGAGAACTGCAAAACGTCATTGAGCGAGCCGTCATCACGGCCAGTTCGGGCCGACTAAGCTTCGATCTCCCCTCAGATGCGCAGCCCAAGAATCCCGATCCTGCGGATAGGTCGCAAATCGTAGTGGGTACAGCAATCATCACTGACGTCGAAATGCGCCGCCGAGAGCGTGCGAACATCCTATCGGCATTGAAGCAATCAAGATGGAAGGTATCTGGAGATGATGGAGCGGCAAAATTGCTTGATATTAAACCAACCACTCTGGCCTCTCGAATGAAGAAGATGGGCATTGCAAGGCCTATCTAGTTACTATGATGGTCTGTTTAGCGGACTGACAGCGAAACTGTGTCATAAATTCGACGTAAGCACGGTCACTGCTAGGTCATAAATAATATGGCTCGTACTGCACACCTGGTTGAACACGCGGTCAACTCACGGCCTGGGAGACTGTCATGACAACCAAGAGTACGAACATGTAATCTAAGTCAGATTTCTCCTTATTTGGCCCAATCCGCCGGTCATCGCGAGTCTTGCGCGGCGGCAATCATTCGGCGCGGAGGTGACGCCCACCCGTGTCTCGAAACGAAGCGGGTTAACGTCCGTCGGGGAAATCGCCCGCTGGACTAAAACTGCCTCGATCGACTTGCCGAACGCAGTTGGGCCAACAGGCGCGTTTACTGTGGAGAGCCCTTACACTTGGGACCTCACCGATTTGTACTCGACAGGCGAAGTGACTCTTACAGCAGTGCCCGAGCCGTCGGCCTGCCTGCTACTTCTGTTTGCCGTTGCGTTACTCAGTCGCCCGCTTCATTTCGCGTGCATCATGACGCAACCGATGAGCAACATCGCGTAGCGCGTCGGCTTGATCGTAAAGATCCAGACTCTCCAGCCGGTGCGCCGTCGTGTCGAGCTGCCAGGCAGCCTCACGTAGTTCGCTGACCTTGTTGACAGACCGCTCCGGTAGCGTCTGGCGTCTGGCATCCAGATCGTCGTGCGGCGAAAATAACGGAGCTTCATTCGGAGTCACTGGCCAAGACGAGTTGTCCCAGCTTTGTAAGCCCGTTCGATTTCTGACCACCGAGCCGCCCATCTGTTGTTGCAAACGTAGCACCTCGCGGGCGACCTCTGCGGCACGCGCTGGCGTCATGTCACTAGCGACAACAGCCGGACGTGTAGATTCCGCAGGACTGTCGTCGACAAAGACTTCGGCTTGCAACGTAGGGACGGCTACATGCAATCCTAAGTAGGCAACCAAGGAAAAGAAAACCGCGGGCAGACGCTGGCATTGTTGGGATGTTGTCATGAAGGATACTCCAAAAAAGGGCGCCGCCCCTCCGGCGGCGCCCTCAGAGACTTTTGCTGGCTCGAATTACTTCACGAAAGACACGGTCTTATAGAGCAAAGTAGCCTTGGTCTAAAGCAAGTAACCTGGCGATGGCGAATCGCATTCGACGTCGACGCGACCATCGCCATCGAGGTCTACGCCGTATCGAGAACGACCACCACGGTACTCGTTAAACTCAGGACGAACGTTGACGTAGCGGACGTTGTCGTAACGGGCAGTTTCGTGGCGGGCAGCTTCGTGACGAACATTATCGTAGCGAACATCGTCTTCTTGCCAGAGGTCACCCTCGATTAGGCGGTCAGCGACCGGATAGGGTTCGGCGCGACGCGGTTCGATGTGATAGACAGCGCGCTCGCGAGGTAAATCGGTCTCGTAGCGTAAGCGACGTGCGATCGGTGTCCGGTGATAGCGAGGTGCACGTGTTGTCGCGGCGACTGCCCAGCGGTACAAGATTCCGCGAATCACCGTCAGCGATAATCCGCCGATGCGTTCTTGGCAAGCGTGCTTCGCTTCGCGCCAACGCGGTTCGCTACGGGCAAGTTCGAGCAACTCGTGGCCATCGTGTGTCAATCGTACGCAAGGTATGCCTGCACTGGTGCGGTCGATTTCTTTCAGCAAACCCGCATCGATCAACAGACGTAGATGATAGCGAACTTGTTCTTCGGATTGATGATTGGAACCAGATCGCAAAACGCTAACCGAGCAGTCCGTGCCGCGGTTTTCAATGTCGAGCAGCAATTGCCGCGCTAAGTCGAGATCTCGTTTCATAGGGTGCACCTCCATTTGCACAGCGGGGAAATCCTGGGTCGCTCGGCGGCAATCACGTTGCCCGCCAGCGTATCGAGTGAATGTGCCCCAAACCCCCCGGTAGGTCAACAGCGGTTAGAGTGCTAGCATTCGCTGCGAGCCGAAGCGGCCATACGCAGTGCCATACAACTCAAAGTGAAAAGGAAATCACCACGGAGGTACTGAGGGCACAGAGAATTTCCATCGAAAGAACGACGAATCTTGTCCTGCTTCAACTGGTGATCCCTACTATTTCCTCAGTTCCCTCCGTGACTCCGTGGTGAAATTCTTTGTCTGTTTTCAGTTTGAGTTGTTTAGTATTGACCTCTTGTGACTTCGTCACACTGGTAGGCTTCGCCAACCAGTGCTACCCACAAATTTTTTTCTTTAATTCGCGTGACAAATGGGCAGCGATTCGGCCTGTTAGATTATGGGCTATGTCTCGACCGG
>JAJDEE010000096.1 GCA_029259975.1 Planctomycetota bacterium | reverse complement strand
TCGCCATCGAAAGCGACGAGTGGCAGGCAGGGCTGGGCGCGGATCATACTCCGTACAAACCGTTCTTGGAAGCCGTGCAAAGCGCTGTCTTCTCCGACTTGCCTTCGTTTACGTTGTCGAAAGGTCGCGAGCCGAAGTGGCTGGATGTCTTGGGCTGGCTTGCACGTGACTACCAGTGCGGCTACCGCAGATCGAACGAATGGCGGCACCCCGACGCGAACTCCGGCCCCTGTCTTGACCGAGACGACAACAGACTGGTTTTACAGTGGATGGCGGGCCTGCTGAGCAACGATGAGATAGCGCTGCGCGATAAACACAACAAGTTGCTTGAAGAACGTAAGAAATCCAAAAGCATCGCTGAGCGAGAGCAAAAGCGATCAGACACGCTTCGCCCCTCGCTGTGGGCAAAGCTCGGCATCGACGAGCAAATCGAAGCGGCTGGTGAGCAGCCATCGCTCACGGCTGCAAATCCCCGAAAAGTCGCCGATGAAAAGATTGACTCGCTCAAGCGGTTGAAAGACGAAAGACACAAAGCTTCGGCCTTGGAAGATCTAAGAATACGGTTTGATTCTGCACAAACCGCATGGATTGAGGCGAAAGCGGGAGTCCGGTCCGACGAATCAAATATCAAGAACGTCGAGGCACGCATCGAGCAGATCAGCAAATCTGACGCACCCAGTCCGTATAGCCTTGGACCGTCCTACGCAAATTGCCAAGCTGAACCGTGCTGGATGAAACAATATGAGTCGAGTGTTTCTGGTGTCGATCCAGCGAAAGAGCATCACGTCAAACAACTTCAAGAAGAACTTGGTCAGTGGAAAGAGTCGCTAATTGGCTGCAACGAAACGGAACAATCATGCCAAAACCAGTTTGATGAGTCGAACCGAGTGCTACGAGCAGAGCGCGAGCGGCTCGGAGCTGAGTTGGCCGGAATCGATCGAGATATCGGTCGTTGGGAAGGGTATCGTGAAGATGCTAGTTCATTCCTAACCGCGGCTACAACGGCCGAAAAACAGGCTAGCCTGTACTCCTCGCTTGAGCAAAAAGTGGATGAGTCATTGAAGTTATTGGGTGCTCTACGTGAGCAGCAGCAGGCTGAGTTGAATCGTTTCTCAGGAGTCTATCGCCACCTCTTAAAGCGTTTCTTCGGAGAAAACTCGGAGGGTAAAATTCGTGTCGACGGGCACGGCCTGAGGCCAGACCCCGACGAACGACTTGCACCTGAGGGAGCAGCCTTGTCAGTGATGACCTCCGTGCTTGCGTTTGATCTGGCAAGCCTAGCAGCAAGTATGACGGGAATTGGCCATCATCCACGATTCCTCATGCACGACAGTCCTCGCGAGGCTGACATGGAGGGACCACTCTTCCAAAAGCTCTTCAAGGTCGTGCACGATCTGGAAGATTTATCAGGAGGCAGTGCCCCCTCATTTCAGTACATCGTCACCACGACCACAGCGCCACCACTGGAACTAGCCGATGAGGAAGGCCCTTATGTCCGACTCACACTTGACGCAAGAGACGACAACGAACGCCTGATGTGCGAGGCTTTTTGAGCACGAAGTAGATCACGATGATGCCGCAAGTATTCCCCCCCAACAAAAGCCCTCGAAAGAAAGAATCCTCTCCCAATCAACAAGAGATGTTTTAGGTAGTTCCGCGTTTTATCAAGTAAACCGCTGACTGCCTTGCAAAGGCCAACACGCATGAATGAAAATTCCCAAATAGAGACCGACTTCCTCCCGTCAATCAAATGTCTACATGTCGATTGGAATACGCGAGGCGAGGATATTCAATGGGAGACTGCCATCACGCTCGCCGAGATGAGCAAGTTGGCATACACCAACCCGCACAACCGTGAGCTTGTGCTCCGGCTAATGGGCTATGACAAGGTGGTGATCCTCGAAGACAAATCGATGAGTGGGTTTCTGGCGATGGCTGACGATGTGGCGATTGTTGTGTTCAGAGGAACCGACATGCTTAGCCTCGATGACTGGCTCGCGAATGTGGACTTTCGCGAACGATTAACTCTACGCTCGGATTGCGAAGTCCACCGAGGATTTCAGAACGCCTATGGTAGTTTTGCTGACGTAATCAAGTCACATTTGAGCGAGCGAAAGTCAGAGCACACCTGGATTACAGGTCACAGCCTTGGCGGAGCAATGGCGGAGTGCTGTGCCTACGACTTAATCGAGAATCGCCTGGCACTCAACGGCCTCGTGACGTTTGGACAGCCCCGCGTCGCCAACCGGTCGATGGCTCAGTTCATCGACGACGAAATCGGGCACAAGTACATGCGTTTTATCAACGAACGCGACCCGGTACCGAGCTTGCCACCTGGGATTGGCCTGACGAAATACCTGCCTGACTACCGTCACTCAGGAGCTCGCGTTCAGTTCAATAATGGCGAGCTTGAGCGCACAAGCGGAGTCGTGATGTTCTCGGCGTCAGGACCACCGACCGACATCACATCCGAATCGAATGCACCCATCGATCCAGACGAAGCTGATAACACTATTACTGAGGATGAGTTTTTTGCGATCCAGGAGCACCTGCGTGCTAAGCAGGAACCCTCGGAGCCACCAGGCGATCCCGAGCTGACCCGATTCGGAACACCGCCTCCGCAACCCCTTGCTGGGGCGATGCCAGATTTCGGGGACATAGCAGAACGTATTTTCAATTCATTCCGCGAACGCATCGGCGACCACTCGATGGACGAGTATTTGCGGCAACTCAATCATTATAGTCAAATCAACTGATGAGAACCTCGACCTGACCAACAAGAACTATTCGGTAAGGCACATAGAACACTTCGAGAGATTAATATAATGGCAACAAAACGCAGGAAGGTTGAAATCTACCGTCTGACGATTTCCGGATTGGAAGATGGTACCGACTACTCCAAATTTCTCCAGCAAGTGAGATCGCAATTTGATGAGGCTGTCGATGCAGTACATCAGACGGGCAAGAAATGCCATTGCCTTGACGACATTCGTATCTCACGTGGGCGAGCGCGGTTTCGTTTCTATTCATACAGCGAGGGGGACCGTCCGGAGATCATTAACACGACCGACCTAACGATCAGCCCAAATCCGCTTGAAGATGATGAAACATTTGTGGACTGGACCCACGTGCTTGGCTCAGAACTCAACGGCCGCTATGTGCTCGTTATAGAGCGAGTGCAAACCGGAATGTGGCCGTCCAAAATCGAAGAATACTTTCAATGGATGATCGACAAGCAGGCGTCTTCAGCGAAAATCGAAAAGTACATTGCAGACGAGGAAGTGACTGTGAGTATTGAGATTGAGCCTGACGAAGCCTTCATGAAAAAAGTCTTAGCGATGGATCGCATTACTTCAGCAATGGTGCGAATTGTACGACCCAATCCAGGTTGGAAAGACCTTGATAAGGAACTCGGTGGTGAAGCAGACGAATCCGACGCCCACTACGCTGAGGTCAGGATGAACGCTCGCCGAAGCGGTTCACTCGATAAGAAGAAGGGGATCATCAAGGCCATGAAAGAAATGGATAACAATAAGAAATTAGGGCGGGCCGTCGTTGAGGGCAAGGTTGACGACGAAACGGAAGTGCTTTCTTCTGAGCGAACGAGCAAGCACAAGTACAAGTATCTCCCTACCGATGCGGTTGGAAACGTTGTGCGTGACAAAGCGTTTGAGAAGCTCGGTGACTACTTTGACACGTTGAGTTAGAAATGTACTACGAAATCCGAGAATTCATTTCAAAAGCTGTACAAGATCGCGTCCTCTGGAAGGATGGCGAGTTCTGGACTGCTTTGGCAGTTGGGGCAGGAATTGGGGTTTGGTGTCATTTCGATGCCGATATGATCACCGGAATTCGCTCGCACTTTGGAGATCTGCTGAACGTTACAGGCATAGTGTTCGGTTTCGTACTCACTACGTTGTTCTTTTACGTTCAAGCCGCTGGATCGTGGGCTGATGACCCAAAGGTGAAGCGAGTTGCTGAAAGACTTGTCGATTGGCATGTGTGGACGATTTTTTCACTCCTGATGCTCATTGCATACATATTGTTCCTTTGGGTATTCGCCAAACCTGGGAGTTGGCCGAATTGTCTTCTGTGTGTTTGTTATGGCATTCTGGGTTTCCTGGTGAGTTACGCAGGGTTTCAGATAGTGAATCACACGTTGACTGTGCGATGGGCTTTTCGCAAGCGTCATCATTTACAGACAGGTAAGCCGCCAAAAACAAGTGCGGATGATGTGAAAGAAGAAACGGCGGACCAACCAGAACGAGGTGACACATGAATCCCGTCGATGTAAGGCAACAACTCATCAATTCCCTTCGCCTCGACCTAATCGGTCCTGGCGAGGTGATCGGCCACGCGGCGCATGCCCTGGTTCATGGCGATGAAATCCTACCCCAGCGGCCGTCGTCGTGGTATCTGACCGGCTTTCTTGTTCCGCTCGACGCTGACCCAGAACAAAAGACCGATGCACAGAGCGCCGAGGAAGTCGATGAATTCGACGAGAGAGGCGGCAGTGATGATGCCGTCACACCGGAGCCGGCAGCGGCCCGCGTTCGATTTCTTCCTTCGTCAATGGGGGCCAGCTTGCTGGTCGCAGCTAATGACCGCGAAGTGAAAGTCGTTGTCCGCTGGGGTGACTACGATGCCCGAGAGGCAAAGGACGACGAACCAGGACCTTACGTTTGGGAGAGAACACCGCGTGAAGAAACGGTTGTAGTTAGCCTGCCCGATAAGACAGACCAACCAGTCGAGCAACCGGTCCCAGGGAGCGGTGGTTTGCTTTTGGCGATCAGCATTCGGCCAGTCGTGACAGATAATCTCGATGGGGCGCTTCCTGCTGGCACGAAGTCGGTTTCGCTCTTCTTGGTCAATCGCCGTCCACCAAAACCGGATGAACTTCGCGATGAAGCGTTTGCGTTTCAATCACAGCTAGAAATTCATTGCGAGGCATCGTTCGTTCCCCGCCCCGACTTGCGGAGTATGCACAGTAAAGACTGGGACGAGCAGGTAGCCGACGTGCAGTATCGCGATGCCTACGAATTCGCTGTTGGGCACAGCATTTCAACCGAGGCAGTCGTCATCGACGAACAGTGCAAAACGGTTCGCACCTGCTGGATTCCACAGGCAGACGTAGAACGAGTGGCCCCAACCGATGTCGAGGGCGTTGAACTCTCGATGGATACCCTTAGCCAATTGACCGATGGAGCCGATGCTCAGGCAAAGCTAAGCAGATTTGTTTCTCAGTACCGTGAGTGGATTGAGAAACAACGCACCTCGATGCCAAATTCTCCCGAGCAGCGCAAGGATACGTCCGAAGAATTACTCAACAGGGCTGGAGTCGCGGCCAACCGTATCGAGCAAGGAATTGCGATGTTGGCCGAACCTGTAATTTTGGATGCGTTTTGCATCGCGAACCGTGCTATGGCTGCCGCAGCGCGGCAAAGGTTTGGCGTCATGCAGGACAAGAATCCCGCAGAGGTCGAACCAAAATGGCGTCCATTTCAGCTTGCATTCCTGCTCATGAATCTACCTGGAGTCGCCGAGCCAGAGAACGATGATCGCGAAGTCGTTGACTTGCTGTTCTTTCCGACTGGTGGCGGTAAGACAGAAGCGTATCTCGGACTGGCAGCATTCATGATCGTGCTCAGGCGATTGAGGAATCCTGGAATCGCATCTTCCGGATTGAGCGTCTTGATGCGATATACTTTGCGACTGCTTACCCTCGATCAGCTTGGTCGTGCAGCCACACTTATCTGTGCCCTTGAATTAGAGAGGCAGAACGATGTGGGGAAACTTGGCACTTGGCCGTTTGAGATTGGATTGTGGGTCGGAACGGCAGCAACTCCCAATCATATGGGAGCAAAGGGAGACGGCAACAGTTATTCCGCCCGCGCTCGCACCATCGCATTCAAAGGCGACGATCTCAAACCATCACCGATTCCACTCAAAGATTGTCCCTGGTGCGGAACCAAGTTCAAGTCCTCCTCGTTCCGGCTCTTGCCGAATCCAGATTTCCCGACGGATCTGCGAATAACGTGTCTGAATCGCCAATGCCAATTCACACGCGACAATCCGCTGCCAATCCTCGCCGTGGATGAGCCAATTTATCGCCGGCTGCCGTGTTTTATGATTGCCACTATCGACAAGTTTGCAGCCATGCCATGGACTGGCGATGTCGGGCAGTTCTTTGGTCGTGTGAATCGTCACGACAACGACGGATTCTATGGCCCGTGCCATCCGGTGAAAGGAGAACCTCTCCCCGTTGAACGGCTCCTACCTCCTGACCTTATTATTCAGGACGAATTGCACCTAATCTCAGGACCGCTCGGTACGGTTGCTGGTTTATACGAGACAGCGCTTGACGAACTCTGCTCGCAAGACGCGAGCGGCCAAAAAATTCGCCCGAAGATTATCGCATCGACAGCAACGGTTCGACGCGCCGAAAGTCAGATTCGAGCCCTATTCAACCACCGACTCGTCGATATTTTTCCTCCCCCTGGACCGGACCGACGAAATTCATTCTTTGCCGAAGTTCACACGACCGAACAAAGCAACGGTCGTAGATACCTTGGCATTGCAGCGCAAGGGCGTAGCCCAAAGGTTGTCATGTTGCGAGTCTATCTTGCAATGCTCTCGGCAGCTCAGAAAGTTTATGCCGAGCACGGCAAGAAGAAAGATCCAAACAATCCAGCCGATTCGTACATGACCTTACTTGGCTATTTCAACAGCCTGCGAGAACTTGGCGGTGCAAGGAGATTGGTAGAAGATGAGATTGGTAATCGCGTTGCCGGATACGGCAGTCGGTTGCGTGTGGCTGATACCGCCTCCATGTTTGTGAACCGTAAGATTGCCTACGAAGTCGTCGAGCTAACCAGTCGTGTCAGCACAGACAAAGTAGCTGATGCAAAGCGCCGACTATCGCTTCCTTTCAGCGAGAAAGATCATGTGGACGTTGCAATTGCAACCAATATGATTTCGGTTGGTCTCGATATCACGAGGCTCGGTTTGATGGTTGTCTTCGGACAACCGAAGACCAGTTCCGAGTATATTCAGGCAACAAGCCGCGTCGGCCGAGACCACACTCGCCCCGGCCTCGTGATCACCGTTCTCAATGTTCACAAACCTCGCGACCGGTCTCACTATGAACGGTTCGCGGCGTATCATCAGTCGTTTTACCGGGCCGTTGAAGCAACTAGCGTGACACCTTTCTCACCACGAGCCCTCGACCGAGCGTTAGCAGGGACGCTCGTCGCACTCGCTCGACAGGGGCATGGCCCTATGACGGCGGCGGTTGGCGCGAGTGCCATCCTCAGCGAAAGGCAATCACTTGATTTCGTCGTCAAGACGCTAGCAGATCGTGCGTCATCGCACGCCGATATGACCATTGCCGAGGCCGAGGCACTCAAACAACGAGTTCGAGACCGCTCGCTTGACCTATTGGATGAGTGGAGCCGAATCGCTATAGAACTCAACAAGGTAGGGGCGACTCTCCAATACCAGACAGAGACTGGGGCCGCTCAACGATTGCTCTACGAATTCCTTAATCCGGAACTCAAACGACAACCGCCACGTTTCAAGAAGTTCCGTGCGAACCGCTCGATGCGAGATGTTGAGCCATCCGTCAACTTATGGCTCAAGACGATCGACGGCATGGACATCGAGGAGGACGAAGTATGAGCAAGGCTCGCGCAAAACGTGCCCACGGACAAATACGTCAAAGCCAGTTGATCACAACATTTGGCCCTGGCGCGATGATTGATTTACCGGACCACTCGGTATTATTGGCTGGGCTTGATTACTGGTTTCCTCTTGGTGAGGAAATCTCGGAACCACGGTTACAGGAAAAGCTCTGTCGCTTGCTCGATGTTCCAACAATTCAGCTTCGGTTACCGCCACCCGACCAAGACGATCCACACGCGCCGGCCACCGGCATCAACGCATGGCAATTTCCTGAGTGGTTTATCACTCAAGATGTCAGCACCAAAGATGACGAGTCTTATGTTCGTTCGCGGATGCTCGTACATCGCAGTGAACTCAATCGTGGCAGATATATTGACCGCGATAAAAAGCGACGCAGTGTGGTTCCTATTCGATTCGTCCGTGCTTGCCGAGCCGGACACATCGGAGACATTGACTGGTATGCCTTTGTCCACAATGGGCCAACAGAATGCCGACGACGCCTTTGGATTGTCGAACGCGGAACAAGCGGTGACCTTTCGGAAGTGTTCGTGCGTTGCGAGTGCCGAGCTGAACGTAGCATGGCGCAAGCTGCAAGATTTGCGGAAAGGGCGCTAGGCAACTGTGATGGCGCACGGCCCTGGCTTGGCCCATACACGAAGGAAAAGTGTGGTGAGCCAAGCCGCTTGCTCATTCGGACCGCCAGCAACGCCTATTTCTCTCAGATTATGAGCGTTATTTCGCTCCCTGACCGTGATGAGACCATCAAGGCAGCTGTTGATACCGTATGGGAGTTCCTATCAGAAGTCGAAGACCTTGAAATGCTGCGTTACGAGCGACGCAAGGCGCGCGTGAATGCATCACTCGATGGCCTGACAGACGAGGAAGTCTTTGCCGAAATCGATGCCCGCCGCAATGTGACAACGGTAGAACAAAAATCCGTGAAGCAAGCCGAACTAGAGACCCTGGTCACCGCAAAAGAAGCAATCGGAGAAGATCGACCTGACGGGAACTTTTTTGCTCGGACATTTCCGAAGGAGAAATGGGACCAGCCATGGATGCAGCCCATTGAACGCGTCGTGCTGGTTCATCGTCTTCGTGAGGTTGTGTCACTTGTCGGATTCACGCGTTTTGAGGCCCTTGCGCCTGACATCGAGGGTGAGTTGGAGATTGGTGTTCGTCGTGCGTCACTCGCACGAGAAACAAGTTGGCTCCCTGCTATTGAGAACAAAGGCGAAGGCATCTTCATCCAGTTCAACCGTGAAACCGTTGAAAAATGGGTCGCACAAGACAGTGTTCAGCATCGAGGGCATCAACTCGAAGCTGGTTTTGCGTGCTGGATGGACGAACATCAGGGAAGCAATAGGCAGTTTCCAGGCTTGCCCTACCTCATGCTGCATTCCTTTTCGCATATGCTTATTACAGCAGTATCTCTTGAGTGCGGTTATCCTGCTAGTTCCCTACGCGAACGGATTTACGCTCTGCCGAGCATCGGCTACGGCATCTTGATCTATACCGGCACGACCGATGCGGAAGGAACACTCGGTGGTTTGATCCAAGTCGGTCGTCGAATTCACGAACACATTCGGAATGCCTTGGAGATGGCGGAGCTTTGCTCTAACGACCCCGTTTGCTCTCAGCACAACCCACAAAGTGAACATGAGCATCGCTTCCTACATGGTGCCGCTTGCCATGGTTGCCTGCTTATCGCCGAAACATCGTGTGAGCAGCACAACGACTTTCTTGATCGGGCGCTGGTCGTGCCCACCGTTGATAATCTTGGAATAGAGTTATTCCCATGGCCGATGGTATAACAAACAATTTATTGACACTTTCCGATAGCGATATCCGTAGTGTTGCCACCGCACTGCGAACCGGGAGACTGTGTGCTCCCTTCAATAGCACCGCCGTAGGCCGTTTTGTTACCAGCAAATTTTCTGACAAAGTCGCAGGCGAATTGCAAGCATTTGTAGAGCAAGAGTTTAGTTCAAAGCAGATTGCTACTCTTATCGACCTTTTGATCATAGATCGTCGTTCACACCGCAAGTCGGGGGAAGCTATTGACGTTGTGACCTCAGGTCCAGAAGAGTCTTCGGTTGCCAATCGAGACACTAGTGTCGTGGTCCGCGAGATGTTTGCAAACGCCAAAGAGTCTGTTCTTGTTGCTGGCTACGCGGTCTATCAGGGCCAACAGGTCTTCAGAGCACTTGCTGAGAAAATGGACGAATTGTCGTCGCTGAACGTGCGAATGTTTCTTGATATCCAGCGACCGATTGGTGACTCGACCATCGATGACATTGTGATTCGGCGATTCCTCAGACGTTTTAAGACGCAGGAGTGGCCCGCCGGCAAGAGACTACCTGATCTGTTCTACGATCCGAGGTCGCTTCAAGCTGGTTCCAAGCAAAGGGCCTGTCTCCACGCAAAATGTATTGTCGTCGATCACCGCATCGCGTTTGTATCATCCGCCAACTTCACAGAAGCAGCGCAAGAAAGAAACATTGAGGTCGGTCTTCTGGTTCGATCACCCGCTGTTTCTCGACAGCTAACAACTCACTTCGGTAAGCTTCTTGAGGCTGGGCTATTGCAGGCCGCTCAATGGTGAACCTGCACAATTCGTCGCCTAAGCGGCAGCACTTCCAGAGGCACGATTGATAAACTCGACTTCTTCCGAACTCGATTGACTTCTCGCCATATCGTCCCGAACTGCCTCCGCACTGGGGCATATGGCTCAAACGGCAATTCGTAGAACATCAAACCAAGCTGAGCATCGGTCTTCCGCTTGGCCACGGCGAGAAAGTGGGCTTTGATTTCCTTGTAGCGTGACAGGTCGATTTGCACGTGTGAGTGCCACTTGGGGTCGCGGTCGCCCTTGCGAGTTCGACCGCCTGGGCGATAGCTGATTGAGTAACCGCCAACGCGAAATGGGACTTTGCGAATGTCACGGATGTTTTGTTGTTCGGCCACCCAGATGGGGTGATGGCCCTTGGTGAAGAAGATGACAAACTGACGTCCGTGCCGATAGTAGCGGATGTTGGAAATGCCACGCTGCTTGCGACGCCAGCGAGTCGCTTCGGATGCGGTGATATCGTATTTCGCGATCAACTTGGCATCGATGATTGTCGCGTCTTTTCCTGTTGGAATCCAGCCAGAGACGTACCACCAGTAGCCCCACGGTAAAGTGCTAACAGCGATTTGCTGCACAAATCCGCTGAGTGTTTTGATTTCTCCATTTTGACTCATGCGCTCATCGAAAGATCAAAAGATGGGAAGTTGTTTGTGGCACAACTTCCCGAGAAAGCCAATCGTAACGCTATAGGTGAAAGTAGATGCCATACTCCTTGGGCGACCGCTGACCATCATCCGAATGGTCAGCAGCGCACTCGCATCGTGCGAGACAAGGAATGCCTTCGGCATCCAACTTTATCGAACGTAGCCATATTCATATTGTGAGCTTCGCTCTCCATAAAGCCTTTCACTTCAACAACCTTCAGCAAACACCATCGTGTGCAAAGCGCACGTCGATTATTGCCGTCAGTCCGCCGCCATGAGTGATCAGTTCGTCAGAACTGTTCACGCATAGCCGCTCGCTACCTTTCACAGACTCACCTTGCGGTGAGCACGTCCATTCAAAGCAGTTTTTAACGCAGAACATGGTCTGCGTGTCCGTCAGTCCTTTCGTCGTCGGAATCTGCGAAAGGAACCACCCTTACGCCCGAACGGGTCGCGACTGCCTTGCCGCGCGAACTGGAAAACTCTCCAGCACGTCGAAGCCTTCGCTCCGACCACCGCCTCACCTCCCGGCGAGCTATCTACTTGGACCACACTCCCAGTCTGCTGGATTTGAAACACTTGGGGCTGTCGCTCCCAAGCACCGGTTACCATACCGGTCCCAACAGACCTTCCTGCGTTAGCAGTTGTCATCACCTGCCAAGTCACGTCCCTATCGGGTGTTACGCCGAGGACACCGCAACCGTATGTGCAGTCGCCAGACTGCCATAGTTTCCGAAAGACGAGCTTTCGATTTCTGCAAACCGAACATGGAAGCATTCGCTTACCCTCCGATTACGGGTTTTCGAGTGTTTGGCTCCGTCTCTTGGCACATTGACCAGCAAGCCCTCAAGGGCCTTTCACGGTTGAGCTATTCGCCGTCGAGCATTTAACTCGATCGCCGAGTGACAAACCCGGTCCCTACTGTCGCCAGTAGGAAGCTCCCCGCGCTGGCCAGGTTGAACGGTCTCCGAAGAGAACCGGACCCCCTGGGCAGGATTTGTGGTCTTCAATCCATGACCACGCACCTGCTTTGACAACTGCGGCTCTCTGAAAGAAAAATCAGTCAGTGAGTTTTTCCGCATCGCCCTTGATTCAACAACATCCGCCAAGGGCATCGGGTAGAATGTCGGGATTAGTCTGCGGAGTGTGCAGCAGCAATACAAATGCTGACTGCACGGATGCAGGGATTACTCCGACAAGCCCCCGTCGAGCACAGCAAGCACCTCTCGATGCACTGCGCTCTACGGACCAACGACATGGCGATTGGTAAGACCGCCCCCTTAGCAACGGTGGTAAGCCGATGTTTACCAGGTGTCGTCGACTGCTTTGAAGAACATCAACCACGTCTGTCGTTATGCCTGCGATTACAAGGGCAGGAGTTTCCGACAAAAAGCGTTTCGCGTGAGTGACGACCGTGGCCAACCCTAGGTGGCCATCCTTTGAGTAGTAACGTACGGCGGATGGCTAATCCACTTAGTGATGGCAATTTACAGGGTGTACCTTACAGGACATGGAGCCTTCACTAGATGAACCGGTGCTGGCTCATCTAGTGTTTGTGAGTATCGTTTCCATCAATTACAATTCTTTTTGCTAAGGGCCACTCAGTTCGCTCGCCATCCCGACTACTACAGACGTTTCTTCGTCCTATTCGACCGTATCACATTAAGAATCACGACTGCTAAATGAGCTTTCCAAATGACATCAAAGGATGCATGAAAGACTGCATCCTCTCCGTATTCTGGCCAAGGAAGGACATATTCACATTCTTCAAAGATCACGATTGCCCCACTTCCGATTTGCGCGTGATCGAGAATTTCAAAGAGCATGGGCTATCCCGATCCGCCATGGTGGATAGCATGTTTGGCCAACTTGCCGCGCGAACGGACAACGGACTTGGGCCATTTCGCGCTATGCTTCAATCGTTGACGAAGTGGGAACGCTTTGATCCCTACTATTTCGAGAAACTAGGCAAACTCGACCGATCTACCGCTGAGAATCATCTTGAACATCTTAAGCAACTCACAGAGATTAGAGATGCAAAGATACATGAGGATCGCAAACGGCGCGTAGCAAAAGAGGTAGAAGAGCAGCTTCCACGAAGGAGCCTTCCGCGTCTACGTGACGATTTTCTTGCCCTTCACACTGGTTCTCTAAAACCTCAAGAACGCGGATATGCTTTGGAGAAGATTCTCGCCGAACTCGCAAGGCTTGAATCTCTTGAGGTTACCGATCCATTCAGGGTAAGTGGGGAACAGATCGATGGAACAATAAAGTACGACGGAGAACACTATCTCGTCGAAGCAAAATGGCAGGACAAAAGTGCTGCCAACGAACCCGTCTATCAGTTTGTCGGCAAGATCGAAGGAAAAATGTACGGGCGTGGACTTTTTATTTCAGTCCATGGATTCAGCGATAACGTAATTCAGTCAATCGTCCAAGGAAAGGCGATCAAGACGATGTTTGTCGATGGAGAAGATTTGGTTTTGGTCCTCGAACATCAAATTTCCTTTCGCGATATGATCGACAAAAAAGTCAAGGCGGCTCAAACAAAGGGATTGGTGTATATTCAGCCTATTACTGGCACTGAAAAGAACGCCAAGTAAAGTGAATAATCAGCTTACGTTGACTACCACTCTTTCAGGTGGACTCCGCGTAACACTTTTTCGCGTCAGCAGGTGGACTTACTGTGACGTTATCCTGAAAACGGGTGGACTTTGCGTGACGTTTTCTCATCGCTAGCGAGTACCACTTCACGGGCAACTTGCCGGTATCGCTGGCGAAATTCTCAGGCAATTCAGCACCACGGCCATGCGTCAAATGTACTTATCAAAGATACTCTTGAAACAAAGAGATTTGCTTGAAGAAGTTACTCACGATCGGAACAGGTTCCCGAGGGGTCGTTTTGAGGACCGCTTTATGGGACGGTTTCGATGGAGATGTTCTTTAGCAAATCGCTCAGCGTTCTTCTTGGCTGCTTGTGGCGGCTGACCGGCTGCACAGAACTGCGAAGACATTTCCTGAACCAGCTTTTCGAAATGGGCTCGCTGGGAATCGTCCACGTCAGAAATCTGGGCTTTGCCCTCTTCGGATTGTTGTCGCTTCCGGCGAAGTTGCTCAGCTTGGTTACGTTCCTCAGCCTTCTGTAATTCGCAGAACCAATCGGGCGGGGTGCGACGACCCTTGGCTGCCTGCTGGATACTGTCCATGAAAAATGCTTGAGGGCTTCGCTGAAAAAATGACCGACCCTTGCGTTCAAGCGCCGCCAGCGTCACGTCGGACCAGACTTGCACATCATGCGATCGAAATCGTGACAGGATGCGCCCGATGACGGCTGGCTCGAAGCCAATCGACCGAAGTGGCTCGACCAGTGGCGATTGATCAGGCATCTCGATTCGTGCT
>JAJDEE010000095.1 GCA_029259975.1 Planctomycetota bacterium | reverse complement strand
CTAACCCGCGTGACTGCACGTCGTTGCAAATCTGCTCGACCGTTTGCTGCGGCGAAAGCGGCTCGCCGAACACCTCGATCGTCTTCTTTTTTCCGGCTTCGCTAACCACGTCGCCCGCTGGCGAAAGCTTTTGGCGAAGGGTGGCCAGTAGCTCGACAGCGTCGGGTTGGCTGGTGTCGATGCGTTGCATAATAGTCGTGAGTCCAGAGTTGAGAGTCTAGAGGCAGGAGGGATAGCGGATAATGTTGCAGCTACTAGCCTACTCCTTCTGGCCTCTTGACTCTAGTCGCTGGACTTTTAAGGCGAGCGGCAGTTGAGAATTACCCTGATGGCGAAAGAATTGCTTAAAAATTAACCCCGACGACACGACGGGCACAATGCAGATTTTACGTTGTGTCCGTTGTGTCGTCGTGATTCCATTTCTACACACTGCGGAAATAGCTTCCCACATGCAAGATGTACATTCTCATTGACTGTTCGACTAGTGGCGGATTTTGATCTATAGCGGCAGGGCGCAAGCCCTCCGGTTTGCGACACCGGAGGGCTCGCGCCCTACCGCTAAAAGCATCATTTGTTTTGGAGCGATACTTAGCTACTGGCCACGAAAAATAATTTCTCGAAACGAGGTCCATTCGCTGGGCGTCGGTTTGTGATCTTCACCGCAGACGAGGTTAGTGATCCACTTGTCGGTGCTTCGAAGGCGCTCGGCCAGTTGTTCAAGGCTGTTCATCGCTAGTAGGAAGGCGACCTGGTTGCCGGTGGCACAAAGGGCGTCAAAATCTTCGCGGCCAAGCCGCAACAGCTCCATGTCTGTCAGCGCCACCACATCGGCCGAATGCGGGGCAGCGTGGAAAAACGACATTTCGCCGAACTGCATATACGGCTCCAGCGTCGCCAACTTAATTTCGCAACCTGCATCGGTGTGTCGGCGGACTTCGCACTCTCCTGAGAGGATGAACCAGAGGTTCCGCACCATCTTGCCTTGAGTAAGAATCTGTTCGCCTGCGTCGAAGTCGACTTTTTGGCCAATCGCGAGTAACCCGCCACGCTGGTCGTCGGTCATGCCCTGAAAAATAGGCAGCTGGGCTAGAGAGTCGTTGGTCATTGCGTAGTTCTCCACTGAGTCAAATGTTTTTGACCACGAATAGCACAAATAGCACGGAAGTAGTTTGCTATTAATTATTCGTTTAATTCGCGTGATTCGTGGTTAGGCGATCGGCAAACAGGAATTCACCAACCTTATCCCGGCGTAAAAAACCACCTCACGATATCACCGCAGAGGACGCAGAGGATCGCAGAGAAATTGGCTTTAAGAAATCATCTCCTTCACTCTTTCCTCTGCGTAACTCTGCGTCCTCGGCGGTAAAATTTGATTTATGCTCTGCGTTGCGTCGTCGTGGTTCCATAGCCTTGCTCCGTGGTAAAAGTTGTCTCTTTGAGTTGCGGTTGGTAAATATTCATCTGCCGATCGCCATAGCTTTTTAAGTAATCCCCGCCAGCACTGTCGCCCGACCGACGCGACCGATGCCGAGCATGAATGCCGCGGTGCGGAGGCTAACCTCGCGTTCGCGGGAGAGTTCCCAGACCTCCTCGAAGGCTTGGCTCATCACGCGATCTAGTTCTTGGCGGACGCGGTCGAGGTTCCAGCTGTAGTATTGGCGGTTTTGCACCCATTCGAAATAGCTGACGGTTACGCCGCCGGCATTGGCCAAAATGTCGGGCACAATCACCACTCCCCGCTCGTCGAGCAGATCGTCGGCGTCGGGCCTGACCGGCGCGTTCGCGGCCTCGATAATCAGTGGGGCTTTAATGCGTGGTGCGTTTTCTGCCGTGATCACGCCGCCCAATGCGGCAGGCATCAGTAGCTCGACATCCAGCTCCAAAAGTTCTTCGTTGGTGATTTTATCAGCCTCAGCAAAGCCCTCTAGGTTGCGCCCATGCTCGTTGGCGTAGCGAATGGCTGCGGGGATATCGAGGCCCTCGGCCCGATAGTAGCCGCCACTGATATCGCTGATCGCGACCACTTTACAATCGGAATCGTGCAAAAACATCGCTGCATGCGATCCGACATTGCCGAAGCCTTGGATCGCAACGCGTGTGGTTTGTGGCTTGTGTCCCAAGCGACCGATAGTTTTGATTGCGAGGATTCCGACACCGCGGCCCGTTGCCTCTTCGCGACCGGGGATGCCATAGTGTTCGACGGGCTTTCCGGTAACGACACCCGGATTGAAACCGTGATACTTGTTGTGCTGATTCATGATCCACGACATGACTTCGGCGTTGGTGCCCATATCGGGGGCGGGGATGTCGTGGTCGGGGCCAATCACGTCGTGAATTTCGTCGACGAACTTGCGCGTGATGCGTTCCAGCTCGCGATTGCTGAGCGTATTAACGTCAACCGCAATCCCCCCCTTCGCACCGCCATAGGGAATATTCACGACCGCCGTTTTCCAAGTCATCAGCGAAGCCAAGCTACGCACTTCGTCGAGGTCGACCTCCGGGTGAAATCGCAGCCCGCCCTTCATCGGTCCGCGAGAATTGTCGTGTTGGACACGAAAACCAATCAGCGTTTCCAAATCGCCATTATCGCGTTCCACGGCGATCTGCACCTGCACTTCACGTTTGGCGGTGAGCAGCAGGGTGCGCATATTGTCGGTCAGTTCGAGCTGATCGGCTGCGCGGTCGAAATATTGTTTGACCGCCTCGAAGGATTTCATAGTTAACTCAATGAAAAGGACTCAGCGAAAAAAGCTGTGCGAAAAAATTGTGGCTAGTCACGACAGGGGCATTGCGTGGATAATAAGGCCTGGGGCGGGCCGCGACAAGCAAGATTTGGCGAGACAACCAGCCGGGTGATAGAATCGGGAGCAAGCGAGCCTTGGAAGACGAACGCCTGAAAATTCATAGGACTGCTGATACCAAGACCACTCCTCGACGTCACGGCAGTCTGCCGTGGAAGCTCGTTGGCGGTGTGCTGCTTGTACTCATTGGTATCGGCATCGTCCTATTTTCCAGCAACGACGAGCAACCTCAGCCACGCGCCGCCGAAAACCGAGAAGCTGCGACGCTCGAACAGCCGAATCCTGAAATCGTCGAGCCAACGGTGCAAGAGGCAACGTTCGCTGACGATGGTCAGTCGCTATGGGTTTCGCCAACAGCAGGCGAGCCGATCGATCTTGGCTACCTGCTGCCAGGTACACAACTCGTTTTGCATGTTCGTGTGGCTGAGCTGTTGGCCCATGACGAAGGCGAAAAAATGTTAGCCGCGTTAGGCCCATGGGGTCAGCAAGTCTCGCAGAAATTGACGAGCTTGACGGGAGTCGCCCTGCCAAAAATCGAAACGCTACTGCTAGGAATCCGGCCCACGCGCGGCGGCAGCTTGGAATACGCCGTGCGATTTCGCCTCATACGAGCTTTGGCTACTCAAGAAATCGAACAGGCGAGAGAGGTACGAGACGGCTACGCCTGCTTTTCGCCTGATTCCGCTGGCGGCAAGGTGTTGGTACTTTGCCCTGTCGATGCCTTGCTAGAGCTTGTGGCCAGCGCTGGGCAGCCACCACTTTTTGCTCGCGAGCTGCAACGAGTTTTGCAGCGAACCGATGCGGCGAGAATGGCGACACTCGTCTTCGCCGGGAAATTCCTGCAAATCAGCGGCCAAAAAGTTTTGCGTGGTCCGGGCGAACCGCTGCGCGAGGCGTTGATCGATTTCCTTGGCGACGAGGCGACCGCCACAGCGATTAGCGCGCATTGGGACGATAATTTTTTCTTGGAACTTCAATCGACCGTCGCGCTGGGCACGCGGCCGCATCGGTTTGCGGCACTGCTGGAGAAACGCGTCGCAGCGTCTGCCGACCAAGTCGAAGACGTCATGCTCGCCGAACCGCCACATCCTTACGGTCGCAAGGTGTTGGCTCGCTTTCCGGCGATGTTGCGGAAACTTAGCAACTACACGCGCGCGGGCGAGGAGGAGGGGCTTTGCTTGCTAAGGGCTTATTTGCCGGCGCGCGCGGGGCACAATTTGGTGATGGGGGTGGAGTTGGCGGTCGGAGTGGGTGACGCGGCGGGTCGCGACGCCGCTGGAGCTTTGGGAGGTGGTAATGCTGCTGCGACAGAATCTCTATCGCTGAGGCAGCAGTTGCTGCAAACGACTTCGCTGGTTTTTCCGAAAGAAACCCTCCAAAGTGCCCTCGAAATGCTGTCCGAAGACATCGACGTACCCATCCAGATCGCCGGGCGTGACCTACAATTGGAAGGGATTACCAAGAACCAATCCTTGGGGATTGACCTGCGAGAGAAGCCTGCGGCGGAGATTCTGCTGGCGGTGCTCCTGCGGGCGAACCCCGACAAGACGGCGAGCGGACCGACCGACGTCAAGCAAAAGCTGGTGTACGTCCTTCGCGAGGCCCAAGGCGATCGGCACAGCGTTATCGTTGTGACGACACGCTTGGCTGCCGCCAGACGAGGCGAAAAACTGCCGGCTGTTTTCGAGCCTGCGGCGCGCTGAGTTGTTATAATGGCTGAGTCGCTACAATGAAAATACGAATGACCAATGAGCAAGCCCCAATGACCAATACGTACCACCAAGCATTTTCGGTAGTCATTAGTCATTGGGATTTGGGCATTGGTCATTTTTCCCTTTAGGTCTTCCTTTAGGCTGCTGTCAGTGGAACCTTTCAAGATTATCTGCGTCACGTGCCAAGCGAAGCTCACGGTGCGCAACGAGTCGCTGATCGGCCAGATCCTTGCCTGTCCACGCTGCGACAGCATGGTCGAAGTCGCGCCGCCCGCTGCGGCAAGCACTTCCGATGCAAACGTTCCCGCAGCCCCAGCTGTAGCAGCCCCAGCCGTAGCTGCCGTCTCTGAGCAACCAGCACCTCCGCCTCCTCCACAGCCGGATAGCGTACCCGAGGCTCCTCCTGTTACCGAGCAATCCGCCGCCCTCACTGCGAGCGCACAGGCAACCAAAGTCAAAATTATCGCCTGGTCGTTGGCCAGTTTTTTAGTTGGCGCAACAGTAGTAGGTGCCACCCTCTACACACGCACCCTCACCAACAAAACAAACGAGGCGACGGCACTTGTGCCGCACAACCGCGAGACGCAACCAACCCAAGTTTCTTCCACCGTACTGACGCCCACCGCGCTAACGCCCGCAGAGCCAACGCCAGGAGATTCCCAAACCGTTGAAACGCAACCAGAGATCACTCCAGAGATCACTCCAGAGATCACTCCAAAAACCGAACAGCCTGTACCGACTCACGAGAAAATCGTAGCCTCGCAACCAATTCTCGAACCCGTCGCACAGCCGCCAAACAGCAAACCTGCGGAAAATTCGCCCACGCCAGTGCCAGAAAAGGCACCTCGAATCGCCCGCCGCTTTAACCCGCTCGACTTCGATCCCGAAAATATGACACTCGCGACACTCGACCAGCCCCTCGAACCCGTGGAGCCTGCCGAGCCAACGACATTGGACGAACCGGTGGCACCCCCAGCAGAAGTCCCGTCGACAAGGCCACTTGTTCGTCGCGGCCCCGACCAGGGAAAAGAGACCCTGACACGCGACGCCGAAAAGCAATTGGCGTTGCTGATTCCACAGGTAAGAATCGACCGCTTGCCGCTGGTCGATTGTTTACGGCTGTTCTCGCAAATCAGCGGCGTGCCGATCAGCGTTGCCCCCGACCAACTGCTGATGGCAGGCATCACGCCACAGCAGCAAGTCTCGCTTGATGCCAGCGAACTCAGCTTGGGCCAGATGCTCGACCAAATACTCAAGCCACTACACCTGGAGCATACACCCCGCGGCGAACAAGTGATTGTCACCCGCCAAGAAGCCACAAAGCGCCGCGAAATCAACTATCCTATCGACGATTTGCTCGGCCAGCAGACGAGCAAAGCAGAACTCGCCAACTGGGTCGAACAATTGGTCGCTCCCTCGACTTGGCAAACTGCTGGAGGCAAAGGCACCCTCGCAGCCACAGACCAAAAGTTACGGATTGAGCAAACCCAGCAAGCGCAGTACCAAGTCTTGATCTTGCTCGAGCGTCTACGCCTCGCACGCAACCTGCCGCCTCGAAGCCACTACCCGGTCAAGCGATTGGTTGGCACGCCAGCCAATGCGCTGCTGCACAAAGACCTGGCCAAGCCGACAACTTTCACTTTTTCGCAATTCACACCGATCGATCAAGTTTTTGACTATTGGCAAACCGAAATGGGCGTGCCCCTACAAATCGATTGGCCCGCACTGGCCGAATCCGAAATTTGGCCCGCCACCACGATCGCCTGTGCCATTAACGGCCGACCCTGGAGCGAGGCGCTAGAAAAGGTACTCGAACCGCTAGGCCTCGGCTGGCGAGCGACGACCGGCCACGCGATTGAAATCACCTCGGCCACCAAAGTGCAACACGAACTGCAGCTAGAGCTTTATCCGTTGCGGCAAGAATTCGAGGGCCAGGTCGCTCAGCTTCACTCGCTTGGCCAAAACCAAACGGCTGGCGTTATTCTCTACGACCCAACCGGAAAAATTCTGCTGGTATTCGAGCCGGCCGCGACGCAGCATTTGATCTTCCAGCAGCTCCGAAAACGAGAATTGCTGGACTGATGAACCCCTCGGCTTTCAGCCAAAGGCACTGCCCTACCCAGAACCTGCAAAAATCCGCTAAATCAGCGTTCCTACGCGTCCTATCTCCTCCTCGCTCCAAGCAGCTGCACGCACTTGGAAAGATTTTCTGATTTTTCCAGCAAAAATAATCTTGCACCGAATAGTGAACACCGATACACTATTCGTACGTACAGTATCTCATCGGGGTCGCATCGGCGGCTTGCAAGCATCGTCAAACTGTTGGATAAAGGGTCAAAACTATGGTGACAGCAACTGCCACGAAAACTACCTCCACGAATGGGTCTGCTACAAAGGGACCCGCCAAAGCTGTAACCGCGACAGAAAAAGCACCTGCGAAAAAGGCGTCCCCACGAGCCACTACACCTGGGAAAGATACAATGGCCAAAAAAGGCAAGGGAAAAGCTGACAAAAATGCGAGCAAATCAGCCCGCAAGCTAGCGAAAGGATCGCCCGTCGAAAAAATGCTGCAAGACAGCGACGAGCTGCTGCACACGGTCGCGTCGATCGAGAAACAGTTCGGCGAAGGCTCGATCATGCCGCTGGGGGGGGACAATATCAAGCGGATCGAGGGGATTCCGACCGGCAGTCTGTCGCTCGATATCGCCTTGGGCGGACAGGGCATCCCGAAGGGCCGCATCATCGAGATTTACGGTCCCGAGTCGAGCGGCAAAACGACCCTCGCTTTGCACGTTATTGCCCAGGCACAAAAAGAGGGTGGCATCGCTGCATTTATCGATGCCGAACACGCACTCGACCCTAGCTGGGCCAAGAAACTGGGCGTAGATCTCGAAACGCTGCTCGTCAGTCAGCCGGGGCATGGCGAAGAGGCGATGCAGATCACCGAGATGCTTGTCAAATCAAACGCCGTCGACGTGATCGTCATCGACTCGGTCGCGGCGCTC
>JAJDEE010000094.1 GCA_029259975.1 Planctomycetota bacterium | reverse complement strand
TTGCTCCGGTTCGACGACGACAAGTTGTTGGAGTCGTCGACCCAGTCGCCCCCGCGAACGCCGCGAGCAGACGAACTCGAGTCGTTCACCAAATCAAAGTCGGTCTCTTCCCATTCCCATACATTGCCGCCTTGGCCCATCGTTCCATAAGGGCTCAGGCCGCCCGCTTGCGTGATGTCGGCGGGGCCCGTGGCGCCTGACTGGCCGAAGACAGCGGTGTTCGCTATCGTACCACTCGGCACGGCTGTGGGCACAAGGCCATTGGCGGTGGGGTAGTCGCCATAGGTGCCTGTACCTGCATTGTAAAAGGCCGCCTTGTACCACTCATCGGCGCTCGGCAAGAAATACTTAGCCTGGCTGTTACGGAAGAGATTGTCGGGGTTGTAGCCCGCGTCGCCCGGCGTCCAGAGCTCAAACGAGCCTCCGTTGAACTTGTAGGCGGGCGTGCTGCCGCTATCGGTGTTGAGCCAATTGACGAACTGAGCCGCCTCGAACCAACTGACACCCGTGGCCGGTTTGTCCGCGCCGTTACCTCCAAAGGACGTCATGTCCTGAAGTGTGATGCCAAGCGAACCTTCCGCATTGGCCTTCGTGATCATGTCTCTTGAGATTTCGTACGTGCCGATGCGGTAGGTGGAATCGACTTTGCCAGCCGGGTTCGGAGAGCCGGTCGCGTCGTCGGCATTGCCCGGGTTGCCGATCGTGACAAAGTCGATGTCAAAAGCATTGGCGCCGCTGCCAAACGTATCGACATGGGCAGCCTGGGCGACGGTTGCCCAGCCAAAAGCGAGTACAAAACTGGTGAGAATCAAGAAGTTCTTCATGCGGGAGTTATCTCCAAAAAGGTAGGCGGCAAAGGGGCCAATGTTCAAAAGCGCTCCCATCCATTGTAACCGATCGTAGTAGTAGTAGTAGTAGTAGTAGATTTTCAGGAAATTTCTTGGAGGGGAGGGGCAATTGGGCTAATTTGGCTTGCAAGCATGGGAACAGTCAGGGGTTACGCTCCTGCCCCAAGTTGCTAGGGGCGGAATTTATGGCCCATTTCTGCATCTCCAGGGTTACGTCCAACGCTTTACGGACAACGGGGCGAATCTTGTTTGCATTTGCGTCACTCTGGATACCGTAAGTTTCGCTTAGCACGAGGGCAGAAATAGCATGGTTGTACGCCGAAGAGCTACCGACATTCTGCCCCACGTTGCGCGAAAGCTCCAAGCCGTTAGGCGCAGTAAACGCCAATATCCCACTACGCTTTTGGCACGAGATCACGAAATCGACCGCTTTCTGCACTTGCTCGCCGTAAGGCCCTTCACCAGGCAGATGCCCGTGACTCAGAAACGCCATGACGCACAAGCTAGTGACGCCCGGCTGTCCATGCGGTAGCGTAGGAAACGAGCCATCGCGCTGCTGCTGGGTTGCCAACCACGCCAAGCCACGCTCGACCGATTTGTCGACTTGCTGCCATTGCTGTTCGCTGAGCAAATCCGCAGCTTCCGCCGCCAAGGTGCTGGGAACAACAGCCATCCAACAGACAAACAAGCCACTGGCCAGCTTTGTGATGCAGGAGAATCGATTTGCTGCGTTTAAGGTGTGCATGCTTGACTCCGTAGAGCAACAGAGAGTAGTAGTACCTGACGACAAATACCTCAGTAAATACCTCAGTCGCTTCAATGTATGCTTTCACTCGCTCAATACAAAGCAGATCCTTCCATTTCGACAATTCGATGGTGTTGATGGCGATCGTACCAAGTTAGAATGGGATCGATAATCATAGAACAGGAGACTTTTTAATGCGACACACCCATTTGCACAACAGCCTGCGTCATTCCCTCTGCCTCTTCGCCATGCTGATCGTGTTGGCTTGCTTGGCCCCATCGCCCGCTCTTAGCGAAGAGCCTTCAACCTCCGACGGTCCCCAAGCCACCACCGTAGGCAAATCTTTTGATGGCCGGCCGATCGAGTGCATCGTCCATGGTACAGGCCCCGACGTGTTGATGGTGATCGCCACAATCCACGGCAACGAAGCCGCCGGCACGCCGCTGGTCGCGGCCTTTTCGGAGTGGCTAACCACCCACCCGAACGAACTTGTCGGACGACAAGTGGTGATTATCCCCGTAGCCAATCCCGATGGCTTCGCGGCAAACGAACGATTCAACGCACGGGGCGTCGATCTGAATCGCAATTTCCCCGCAGGAAATTGGAAAGAAGAAAAAGTAGAAAAAGTGAGTCTGCATGGCCACGCTCCACTCTCCGAACCCGAATCGCGCATACTCATGCAGCTCGTTTCTCGGTACTACCCCAACCGTTTGGTTAGCATTCACCAGCCGCTCGAATGCGTCGACTACGACGGCCCTGGCCAACCACTGGCCGAAGCAATGGGCGCTGTGTGTCCGTCGTTGCCTGTAAAAAAACTCGGCGGACGCCCTGGCTCGTTTGGCTCGTTTGTTGGCGAATCGCTTGGCAGACCGATCATCACGCTTGAGTTGCCCAAAGAGGCCGGCATGGACTCGCAACAGCTTTGGCAAACTTATGGCGAGTCGCTTATCGCGGCGTTAAGGTTTTCGCCCTAACGACGACCGGTGCTACTCTGGACAATAGTCGGCTGTCATGTGCGACGCCTAGCGCGTCACTCCTCATTTTGTCTCCGCTGGCGGCGGAAAGATCGCAGGGCCTGCGGCATCGATGGGAAGTGCGGCAACTGGCGGAGGAGAGCTACCGGCTGGTGGCCGAAGTGCAGTGGCGAGGTAGGGGATCGGATTCGTCGGAGTTGTTGGCGCTGTCGACTGGCGTGCGAAGACGGCTTCTTGGCCGATGCTGACAACTTGTTTATTCGTGGGCTTCTCAGATCCGATGCCTGGCTGAAATATTTTTCGATCGGCGTACGAAACGCCATCGTGGATGGTGCCACGTTTGAAGGGGCCAGCCCCGAGGAACCAAGTGTCGTCAGAGCTACTTTCATTCGTGGCGATGCCCGACTGCCATACCGGTTCACCCGTGTCGCGGCGGTAGGCAAACACGGCAACTTTGGCGACGCCCCGCTGGTGGCGGCGTTTGATGACTGGGACTTCCGGAATCGCAGAAGGCAAGCCCGACAACAAGGTCAGCTGCGGCACATTGGTCGCGGGAATGCCAAACAGTAGCTCGTCGTTGTCTGTGCCAATAGCTCCTGCACGTGGCTCGATCACGTAAGTTGCTTGCTCTCGAGCGTCTTTGAGGATGCAACCGCTAGCTAGCAAGTGTTGACGGAAGCTGCTGATGAGATAACCATCGTCGACGACTTCGTAAAGGTGGCGTTCGTCGAAATAGACCGACCGGCCTGCTAGCTTACTAAAGTTGATCGATTGCACGGCACGATCAATCGCGTCGGAGATCAGCAATTGCTCTGTCGCGGTACGGGCGGTGTTAGAAGTGCGCGTCGTGCCACAGCCGCTGATCAATGCGATTCCAATGGCGATCACCCATAGAGCCTGGGACGTGTAGCTCTGATACTGAATCATGGAATGACCGCCGCTGCGCTGGAAAATCGCTGATAGCGCTCGGCAAATTGCGACCGAACGAGGAGCGATTATAGTGAGCAGTGGACATGCTCCAAGAGCAGATTTTGGGGAAGCCCTAACTTGTTGCCTTGGTTTGGAAGACTACGACACGATAACGCTAGCACAATCCCCCGGCAGAGCCGAAGGCTACACGCTAGCGTTTCAGGGTTGACTGACGTTCGGCGGTGTAGGGGGTTTGGCCATCTTCCCAGCGATGCTCATCCTTGAAGAAACGGGTGGTCTCTTCAACAGCCAGCTTGATGTCAAGCTCCGGGCAATTCACCTCAGTACGGAAAATGTGCGTGCCGACTTCGCTTGCCTTGGCGTGAATCCGCAGCAACACTTCGCGGCCTGCTGGCAGATCCTTGATCGGGTGGAAGCTGACACGCCCATCGCGGAGCGTGAACTGAGCACCTTCGACGGTCGTGGGGTCGATACCTTCAGAAAACAACCCGACGATATTGATATTCTCGGCACTTGTGGTGCCACGATTTCGCACTCGAATCTCGTAGACGACCAGTTCGCCAAGAGGCAACGGTCCCTGTGGGTCGGTCACTTCAAGCTTGAGATCAGCGAGCGCTACGACATCCGTTTGGAATGCAACGCTATCACGCAATTCACCATCGCTCGATTTCGCGGCTAGCTCAAATTCGTTCTTGCCGGGATGAGCGATCTTGCAGCGCAGTTGCATGTACTGCTCTTCTTTAACATCGATAGCTGCCAGACGCCAGATCACGACGCCGGTCTTCGTATTGATCGAGAAGCCTTCGCTCGCACTAACGAATTCGGCACCGGCTGGTAGCTTGATGCTCATCTCGACAGGATCCGTTGCGGCGGTGCCTGGGTTGCTAACGCGAAAGTAATAGGCGGCCACCGTGCCGGCGTATTTTTTGTCAGGCCCACGCCAGTCGACTTTCAGCTCCGGTTTGCGGCAGAGTACTTTCTTGGTTGCCTCGACCTGGAGGCCACCAGCAGCAAAAGCGTCAGCTTGAATCAGCAGCTCCCCCGCCTCGCGCGCGGTCAATTCGAGGTCGATATCTTTGATTTCGCCCGGTTTGAGATCGCCGATTTTCTGAGTGGTGGCTGAATGTGCATCACCACCAGGCGGAATCAATCGCAACGACACCTGCTCAGTCAAACCGGTTCCAGGATTTCGGATCGTAAGGCGGTAGCGCTGTGCTTTGCCAAAACGAACTTCTTTCGGTCCGCTGATTGCCAGCTCCAATTTCGGCTCTTGCACTTCAATAATTGCTTGCGTCTGAACGGGAGCATGACTCCAATTGACGCCCAATTGCAACGGACGTCCGCTGCGCGGAATCAACCGCAGCCGTAAGGCTTGTGTCGAATGAGGTGCCAGCTCGTTCAGTGTCCATTCAATCGCTCCGGCATTCGCGCCTTGGTCACTCTGTTCGACCACGCCGCTGGTCGACATCGCATCAACCAACTCCGCCCACTCGGGCACGTTGATCTCCGCCGACAAGTCCGAAGCCTGCGTGTTACTCGTGTTTTCAAGTGTCACTTGATAGGTTGCCTCGCGGCCGACCATGATGCTCCGTGGCCCCTCCACTCGTGAGACGATGACCGGCTGTTGTGTTGTCTGTAGTACACCACGTTCAGGTCGAGCGATAATTTTCTTCGGCCGTTCTTCCTCGGTCGTTAGCTGGAACGAACGCATAGGATTAATAGACTGCTGAGGCGAGCTAGACACCTGCCTAGTCGTACTTTCGAAAGGATCGTTTGTTGTGTTCGCCCCACTCGCCAGAGGCGAATCGGACCCCGTGAGGTCGGGACGCGTTTGTGGCTCGGCGATCGTGATGGCTCGCTTGGGCAACGTCGCTTCGATCGCAGGCTTCATTATGGTCGGCTTTGCAACGACCGGCTCGGCAATCGTCGTTGGAGGAACAAGCACAGGCTCTCGCTCAGCAACAGCTGATTCGTCCGCTTTTTGGGTGGCCTCCGGTGCCTCTTTCTTGACGACTGGCGTTGCTTTCTCAGTCTTGCGTGTGGGTTGAACAATCTCTGCCGCCTCTGCCGCGATCGAATCTTTCTCATCATCGAGCAGTGCTACGCGCAGATCGAACGTCTTGTGGGGCGTCGTTCCCGAGCGTTTGAGAGGCTGCGCTAGTGCCTTTGTAGCAACAGGCGTTTGCTTTCGAGCTGGTTTGGTATGTAAAAGATCGGCGAGCGCTGCATCGAGTTCGTTAGCACGCGAAGTTGCTGGCGATTTGCGTGCGACTCGCTTAGGGTTCGGGTTGCTCTTGGTTCCGTTGACTTTGTTACTCGCCGAACCAACACGTACTAGCTGCCTCGGCTTACGCTGTGGAGCCTTTGTCAGTGTTTCTGGTTGATATTGGCTTCCGCGCGAAAAGAGTTTGGACTCCGGCAATAAGTCATTGCTCGCAGGCCGCGACGCGGCCCCATTGTTCGACCGAGCTGTAGGTAACAGCTGCTGACTGGCTCTTGCACGCTGGGCCTGCGAAGACAATCGGGACTGGCGATAGCGCGGCGAGCGTGGGCTCGACCGCTGAGACGAATTTGTCTGCTGCTGCTTGAGCTGCTGCGGCTGAGGCCGAAACTTGTCTTTCAGCGACAGAAACCGATCGGTCAATGTCGGCCCGCTGTGAGATGGCTCGTCAGGCAAGTCAAGATAGTCCTGGCCCCATCCGACCGATGTCGAACTAGCAAAGAGACAACAACAAACG
>JAJDEE010000093.1 GCA_029259975.1 Planctomycetota bacterium | reverse complement strand
CTCTCGAGTATGAGTCCGACCCTCGTTCTCGACGCCAGCGACCAACCGGTGCTGACGGTGGGCGCGGCAGGAGGCCCTAAAATTATCACGCAGGTTGTGCAAGCAATCGTGCGCCGACTCGACTTTGGGCAGTCACTCAAGGAGGCTGTGGCAGCGCCCCGCGTGCATCATCAGTGGCGTCCGAATCGCGTCTTGGCAGAAGAGTCGGTGCCCGACGCCGTGCTGGTGGGTTTGTTAAAACTTGGGCATACGCTCAAAACGATCGAAAAAAGCGGTGTCACACAAGCGATAGCGCGTGATCAGAATGGCAACCTCGTTGGTGCTCACGATCCTCGGGTCCCAGGCAAAGTAGGCTCTGCGGCTTTGGAAACGGTCAAGTAAGGATCGTATTCGTGATACTTTGGTCCGCCGGGCAGGCTGGCAATTATTGCTGTTGAAGTTGTTTGGCGACCTGTTCGGTTTTGCGCATGACTCGAAGTAAGTTCTTGCCGAGAATTTTTACGATGCCTGCTTCGTCGTAGCCTCGATCAAGTAAGGCTTGAGTAATCAGCGGGTAGCAACTGACATCGTCCATCTGCGTGGGCAGAACCGACACACCGTCGAAGTCGGAGCCGATGCCGACGTGATCGATGCCGGCTAATTCGACAATGTGATCGATGTGGTCGATCAGATCGTGGATCGTACCTTGCGGCATGGGGTGGGCACGCCGCCACTTTGCGATAATTGCGTCAACAGCATCTGGGTCGTCCAGCAGTTTTTCTTGCTTGCGGCGTAAAGCAAAGCTTTGCGAGTAGTTTTCTGCAGCCGCTGGAACGACGAACCCCGAAAAAAAGTTGACCATCACGACGCCATCATTTTCAGCAACCAGCTGCAGCACATCGTCGGGTACGTTTCGTGGATGGTCGGCAACGGCGCGCGACGAGGAATGCGAGAAAATCACCGGGGCTGCGGTGATTCGTAGTGCGTGCTTCATCGTGTCTGGCGAAACGTGTGACAGATCGACCATCATGCCCAGCCGGTTCATCTCTCGCACGACGTCTTCACCAAAGGGGGTGAGACCGCCGTGGCGGAATTCGTCGGTCGCCGAATCGGCCCAGTCGAGCGTGTCGGAATGCGTGAGTGTCATGTACCTCGCGCCTAGTTTGTAAAGTTGACGTAGCACGTTGAGCGAGTTTTGAATGCAGTGGCCACCTTCGACGCCGATCATTGAGGCGATTCTGCCAGACTTATGGATCCGCTCGATATCGTCGACCGTCAGGGCACGCTCAAAAGTATCGGGGTAGTGGTCGATCATGGCATTGACCATTTCGATTTGCTCCAAAGTAGTGGTCAGAGCAGTGCCCTCGTATGCGGTGCTGGCTGGCACCCAAACCGACCAGAACTGCGCACCGACGCCACCTTTACGTAGCCGTGGAATATCGGTTTGCAATGTTTTTTGTGGCTTGGCAATATCGAGCTTGCCGAACGACAACGAGCCTTGCTTGCGAAGCTCCCAAGGCAAATCGTTATGTCCGTCGATCAGGAGAGCCGCTTGATGAATTCGTCTAGCCTCGTCGGTCATAACAACAGGTGACCGCTTTGTGTCCTTAATCCCTAGCTGCTGCCAAGCCCATCGATACAAATTTCGCGAGTCAGCATACCTTGCATCGGTCGAACTGGAACCAAGCACCACGACCAGCAACGACTTGCCTCCGCGTATGCCGCGCGAAACGAGGCACGAGCCAGCAGCACCAGTGGTGCCGGTTTTCACGCCGGTGTATCCGTTGGTGCGAAGTAGCCGATTGCTGTTTCGCCAGACGAGATTACGTTTGTAACCACCCGGCCCTTCCACGGTGGTTCCATGTTGTACCGTGCCTACGATTTGTCGAAAAAGCGGCTGTTGCATGGCCTGGAACGAAAGCACGAGCAAGTCGCGTGGGCTTGTTTTGTGCTTGGGGGCGGTGAGTCCATTGGGGTTTTCAAAGTTCGAATGATTCATACCCAGCGTTTGGGCAGTTCGATTCATCGCGGAAATGAATTGGGCGTAGGAATCGCTTTTGTCGACATCCTTGCTTGTAGATAACCGCTTGCCGAAATGTTCGGCTAGCGCTACGGAGGCATCGTTGCCTGAGGGTAACAATAAACCATAAAGCAACTCGCCAACCGAGATTTTCTCGCCCACGCGCACCCCGGCGGTTGAGCCGATCGTGTCGTCGGCGCGCTGCGAGAAAGTGATGACCTCGTCTAAGACCAAGGCATCTTTCTCAGCGAGACTCGTCACTAGAAAGGCGGTCATGATTTTTGTGGTGCTTGCCATATCGCGAGCTTTGTCTTCGTCGAAACCCCAGAGCAATTTTCCTGTTTCTGTGTCGGCGATCGCCCATGCTTTGCAGGTGACAAAGGGGGGGCCGGTGAGGGGATCAGTGGGCTGTTTCTTGGTTTTTCGCGCATTAATTACGGCCGGGTCGGGCTGGTCGGGGTCTTCGGTGACCAGCGGCCCTAACGCTTCCCAGGTTTTGGCACCGACTTGGCCGGTGTCAGGTAGCTTGTTTGCACGCTGGAAGGCTCGCACAGCTCCCTCGGTTTGCGGACCAAAATCTCCATCGACGCCGATGTCGACAGAAGGTTTGGTGCGTGTGTTGAGTGTCCGCTGTAGTGCCTCGACCAGGTGGCCGCTGGAACCGACCGATAAAGGCAGCGGCTTGCCTGGAGTCTCCTTGGAATTCTCGTCAGGATTGAAATAATCGTACGCCGCCCTCGCAATCTTGCCGCCTAGAACTTGAGCAGCGTTATCGTCGGCCCAACGGCGGTCCTTGTTTTTGGCAGTAAGCACACAAATAACAATTGGCCCGTTGGGACTGTCAATGATGCCAGCATCTGCGCGCACCGCAGAGACCGATCCAGATTTGTGTGCGAATTTGGTGTTGGGCGGCAAGTCTCGCGCGCACATACCTTTGCTTTCGCACCTGTGGAGATGAGCGAGCATCTGTTTGCTGGCCGTCTCGCTCACCAGTTTGCCGGCGTGTAGGGCCGAGTACAACCGTAACATGTCTGCAGCAGATGTGCTGCCCAAGCCGTATTGCTTACTGCGTTCGGGAAAGATCGAAGTATCGCGTCGAAAGACTTTGGAATGCAACTTCGTGTCCGGGCAATTCAGAGTCTTCATGAGTGTTGCCGTAGTGGGCAGCCCCACTCGATCGATGACAAGATTGGTGGCCGTGTTGTCTGAAAAACCGATCATCAAGTGTATCGCATCATCTAGCGAAAGCGTCGCCTCTGACGAAAAATGTTGCGTGAGGATGCCAGAACCGGGAACTTTGTCTTCGTTGCGAAGCACGATTTTTTGATTGAGATCGAGATTGC
>JAJDEE010000092.1 GCA_029259975.1 Planctomycetota bacterium | reverse complement strand
GCAGTACCTCGCGATCAACGGTGCCAACACCGAGTTAAGCCAAACACGCTAGCGTCGATTTTGTGTACACGATGCACCAGTATTTCCACGGCGTGCCAGAGGTCTGCTTAAGTCTTATCAGGCGACATCGTCGTTCGCGTTATTGACTTCCGGCTCCTGTAGACCCGAATTTAGCGAACCTGAAGTCTTGATGAGTGGCTCATCCTCGGCATGAAGATCGAGAGCTTCGTCCAGCAAGTGCTGGCGGCGGCGACGTATCCACCATACGCCAGCAATTGTTCCCAAGGCGCAGACAACCAGCGTGAGAGTCAGTTCTGCATTACGAACAAGATCAGAGATTTGCTTGCCGTAAAAGTAGGACAATGAGAAGAATGTTCCGACCACTAGCGAGGCGCAAACGAGATCCCACAGCAGGAACCGACGAAATGGCATTCGCACGACGCCGGCAGCCAAATAGACCGGGCCTCGCACACCGACCATAAAGCGAGCTAACAACATCACTTTGAAGCCGTGGCGCAGAATTGATTGCTCAAAATCTGCTTCGCGCTCAGCGCCCACAAACTTTCCAAGTTTAGGATGCTTGGCCATCAAACTATGGCCAAAATGGTAACCAATCGCGTACATGACACTATCGCCTAGTAATGCTCCAAAGAGGCACGCAGCCACGGCAAGCTTTGGCTCGAGATGGCCTTGCGAGCTGACCACACCGGCAAAAATGACTGCCACCTCTTCGGGGATTGGCATACCACAGCCAGTGAGCACAAGGAAAACTATAATTCCCAGGTAACCAAATTGTAGTAAAAAATCCACGTCTCGACTCTTGGCAAACTGTGTGGCAATTATTCGGAGCGATTAAAAGACTCCAATTGTACTATCGGCTAGCTGTCCAGACCTCGCCAATTTGTGAGAGTTTGAGCTAGCAACTGCGGATTCTCACGATTGTGTCCAGTCTGCTTCCTGCAGACCAAACGAGTGAACGACTACGCCCGGCCGGCCAGGCGTTGGGCAGACGAGTACGGCCGCAATTTCAGGGTGTTGGATGCAATACTTTTCTGTCAATTCAACACCCATGACAAAAAACGCCGTCGCTAGCCCGTCGGCCTGAGCGGCTGTCGGAGCCAGAGCGGTCGCGGTCAAGATTTCGGTTGCCGGCCACCCAGTGCGAGGGTCAAGAATGTGGCTGAATTGTCGGACTTCACCTTCAATCGTCTCTTCAAAAAACTGGGTTGCGCCGCCAGCAGTAGCCAGCGCGCGGTCGCGTAAATGAAACTCGGCTAACCGCCGCTCGGGCTGAAAAGGATATTGCAAACCGATCGACCAGCTCGCGTCACGACTGCTCCGATTCTTGCCGCGTGCCAGCACGCTGCTCCCTCCGCCTTGCCAGAGGTAGTCTGTGCGGCCAGCCTCGTCCAAAAGTGAGGCAGCCCGATCGAGCGCATAGCCTTTGCCGATCGAATTGAAATTGATCTCCAGGTCTGGATCGCAAAAGCGTACAGTCTGCGCATCAGCGTCAAGCTTGATCTTGCCACTTCCCACGTGCGCGAGCGCCTTTTCGAGTTCCGTTGGGTCGGGCAACCGTCCCGCTCGTTGCAAAAATCCCCAGACCCGCGAGAGAGGACCGCTAGTAATGTCAAATGCTCCCTTGGTTTCGTGATGTAGTTGCTGGCAAAGTTGAAGCAAGGCGAACAGGTCGCCATCAACCTCGACGGGGCAATTTGCTGCGTTCCGATTGATATCGACGACTTCGCTGCGATCACGATAAATTGTCAGCTGGTTCTCGATGCTCTCAATCGCATCGAGTGCTGCTAGCACTTCCTCCTGCATCTGGCTGTCGGATTCGTGATACTGTACCGAAAATTCACATGCCATAGCTTGTCGGCTAGCATGAACATGGGCCAAAGGCCCTGGTTCCAGGTTTGCTCCCAACAACTCCGAGGCCGAGTCGATCCACGATTGTGCTTTTGCTGTAGCAACACGTACCGCCGCTCGACCTTGTAAAAAATCGCGTCTCGAGTGTTCATCTGGCTTTATCATGCCGACATTATAAGCAACCGCGTGTTCCGCGTGGAGAGGCTCAATAGAGGGTGCTAAAAAGCATCGGGGCCTGCTCTCTGGCCTCCCCTCTCTTTTCTGGTACGATTTGCATCATGAACGAACCAATCATCAGTGTTTCTGGCCTGCGGGGAATTATAGGCGATTCGTTGACTCCTGAGATTGCCGCGCGCTACGTCGCGGCCTTTGCCGAGTCTCTGCCTGCGGGACCAGTTGTGGTTACTCGAGATGGGCGGCATACTGGACCGATGGTCTCTGCTGCTGTGCAGTCGGCGCTGATGGCGGCAGGGCGTACGTGCCTTAGTGCCGGCATCGCCGCGACTCCTACAACAGGTGTGTTAGTACGACACCTCGGTGCAGTCGGCGGAATTCAGATTTCCGCCAGTCACAACCCACCGGAATACAATGGCCTCAAACTGTTCGATCGTACCGGACGAGTTATCCCCGCCGGACCTGGACAAGCTGTACTCGATCGATACCGCGCGGGTTCGCCTGCCTGGAGTGATTCCGACCATCTCGGCGAGTACCACGCGATCGACGAGACCGTCACAGCCCATTTGGCGATGGTTGCAGCCATCTGCGATGTCGATCGAATCCGCCAACGGCGTTTCAAAGTTTTGCTCGACGCGAACAACGGCGCTGGTAGTGTGCTTGGGGTTCCTTTGCTGCGAGAATTAGGTTGCGATGTCACGCTGCTCGGTGGCGAACCGAATGGACTATTTGGCCATACGCCGGAGCCGACGGCCGAAAATCTCTCAGGCGTGTTAGCACTCGTTCAAGAATCTGGCGCTGACATCGGGTTTTGCCAAGACCCTGATGCTGATCGACTGGCAATTATCGACGAGACAGGCCGCTACATTGGCGAAGAGTACACGGTTTCGCTTTGCATGGATCACGTACTCCGACAAACTCCTGGAACCGTAGTGACCAATTGTTCAACGAGCCGTATGACACAAGACTTGGCCGAGAAGTACAAGGTACCTTTTTTCCGCAGCAAGGTTGGCGAAGCGAACGTTGTTGACCTGATGTTGCAAGAGAACGCCGTTCTCGGCGGCGAAGGCAATGGTGGTCTTATCGATCCTCGCGTCGGTTTCGTACGCGACAGCTTTGTCGGCATGGCGTTGGTGTTGGATGCTATGTGCGCGCGGGGAATTCCGATCAGCGCAATGACCGACGATTTGCCGAACTATGCCATTCATAAGGCGAGAGTAGAGCTGCCGACCGATCGGGTGCCTGCCGCTCTCGATGCCATCGAAAAGCATTTTTCTGACGCCACAGCAGACCGCCTCGACGGGTTACGGCTCGATTGGCCGAATAAGTGGCTGTTAATCCGAGCCAGCAATACCGAACCAATCGTCCGCGTGGTAGCCGAAGCGCCAACGCTGGACGAAGCGGTTCAATTGTGCGAAGCAACATCCGCGGTAGCCCCCGGCTCTGCCGGGGGATGAATTGGGGATGAATCGGGATGAATCGGGATGAATTGGGACGGATTGACGCCATCCCCCGGCAAAGCCGAGGGCTACGACAACGCTTCTTCTGTCGCTGCTTCGGCGATATCGAGTGTGAAATCGGCATCGGTTTCGACGTCAGCCGAAGTCTCAACATCATCAAGCCTATTTTCAGTTCGAGATTGTTCACGCACTCCAAACGGATTCTTATCCGAGGCACGGTCGCCGAAGCTAACACCTAAACCGCGGGCCGCCTGGACGGTAGAACCGTCGGGGTTGACTTGGCGAACTTGGTTGACGGCTTCGATGATGGGCACACTTTCAATCTCAGGCGGATGGTAGCAAGCCATTTCTCCTAACTTGCCTTCCATGATCAAGCGAACGGCATGCG
>JAJDEE010000091.1 GCA_029259975.1 Planctomycetota bacterium | reverse complement strand
AGCGCCACTTCCTCGGAAACGACGGCTACAATGCGAACCGGCGGGGCATCGCCATGAGTCGTTGCTTTCTGCTGTCCCGCCCAATTGTGGCAGCTCTGCTCTCGTTTGCGATTTACTCCACGCCAATCACTACTTGCGCGGAAGAGGCAACAGATGACGGCCAGCTGCCTGTCAACGTAATGTTCCGTCGTCTATTTGTGCCTGCCGATGCTCCCGAAACATGGCCTGTAGGCTCTGAACGCTTTCTGCCAATCCCTCGCAAGGAGTTTTCGCGACTCATTCGACAGCAGAATCAGAGTCTCGCAGGCACCCAACCCCAACCACCCGCACATCTGATTCGCTGCGTCTATCGAGCAAAGTTGCTGTCTAACGACGTACTGCAAGGGACGGCTGAGTGGAGTGTTGAGTTGCCAGGAGGTAGGTCGCAACTGCTGCCTTTATCGCCCTTGAATTTCGCGATCGAGACTGCATTCTGGCGCCGCGATCCAACGCAGCAAGCCTTGCTGGGACTTTGGGAAAGCGCCAACCTTTCCGACAAGAGTTCGACGCAGTCAGCTGTCGTGGTTGAGCAAGAGGACACCTTGGTGATGCATTGGCAACTTGCTGCTCGCAAGGTTGATGCCGCACAGGCCGATTTTTTCTTGCAGAAACCGATTGTTGTCCCGCAGACGCTCGAATTAGATCTACCAGCAAACTACCGAGCCTCTGTTTCTCATGCCCAACTGCTAAGTACCGACTCTGCTCCGCACGGTGAAAAACGCTGGGTGTTTCAACTCGCTCCTCGAGAGGCACATCGACTACGTATCCGCAGGCCGATTCCTGTTCAAGTAACTCAAAACTTGCCGCTAATTAGTCAGGCCACATTCTATCAGCTTGAGCCGGCAGGGTTGAACGTCGTTACACGGCTGCGACTCGATGCACGCGAAGCATCGATTGCCGAGTTGAAGACTGTGCTGGACGAAGGACTCCGAGTCGTAGGGGTCGATATCGATCAGCAGCCGGTGGCGTGGCAGGTGGTTGACGGGGTGGTTGATGGCCGTAGTGAATCGACGTTGCTCATCCCTCGGCCAGAGTCACAGCAGCCTCAGTCAATCGAGATCCGCTGCATGTCAAAATTTCGCCCGACGGCAGAAGCAGCGTGGAAGTTGCCAAAACTTCGGTTCAGCGAGGTCGCTTGGACCGAAGGGACTACTAGCTTGTTCGTGTCGCCTGACCTAGAACTTCGTTCGTTAATTCCCCGCCAAGCAACACTACAGCACATCGTTGGCATTGCCGACTCCGCTCGCGAGGGCGAGGTCTTTCGCCTGCAAGAATGGTCGCGCGACGCAGAGATCGAAATTAAAGTCGGCCGTCTCCAGAAGCGTATTGCTGTTCAAGTTTTGACAACGGTCGAACTTGGACGCGACGAGATCCAAGCGCGACTCGTTGCTGAGTTGTCCAGTTTGAGAGGCAATGTTTATCAGGTAGATGCGACGGTTGCCCCCGGTTGGACGATCGATTCGATCTCGACCACGCCCAAATCCACGCTAAGCGAATGGCACCTAGACGACGCGGCGGATATCGCGAGGATTTTCGTCCAATTGAACCGCCCTATTTCTGAACAGCGGCCTTTACGGCTCGAAATCAAAGCGCGCAAGTTGACGCAAGAATCGGTGCTCCCCGCGTCCGTAGGTCAGCTAAAACTGCTACGTTTTTTGAATGCTGATATACACCGTGAGTTGCTACAACTTCGCGCTCGCCAATCCGAGCATTTTGTCGTTTCGAGCCAACTCGAACGAGCACGCCTGACGCTCGGCGAGGAGACTAGAGAGGTTTTGATAACCGCTGCCACAAATCTTGCGGAGATGCCCATCGATCGAGAAAATTCGAGCTATAAGTCAGCACCGGGGCGTGCAGGAAATGTGATTCCACCATTGTTTCGCGACCTCGTCTCCAAGGCCCCGGTTGGCATACTACTCGACGTGTCTGGATTGGAATTGCCCGAGATCATCGAGCTGCGTCAGCAGCCCGCTCAATATAATTCTAACTTGCACATTGAGGTTGAAGCTTCTCGTGATTCCTTCAAGCAGTCCTACCAAATTGATTGCCATCCGATTTCTGGAACTGTATCAGAGCTTGTGTTAGAAGTCGATTCTCCCCTGCCAGAGACGATGCAATGGGCCTTCGTCGAACGGAAGGGCAAGGTAACTATGGAGCGGTTGGAACCCTCGAGTGAAGAGCCTTCGCCAAGCAACCCAGTGAGGTACTCTTTGCGACTCCCCGTTGCTTTATCCCAAGATTTTCGTGTGCAAGCCAGTTATTCGCTGCCTGCCAAGCCGCTTGAAAAGTGCAATCTGCTGCATCTGTCACGAGCATCCGAAAAAGGGGTTTCTGACTGGAACGGGCAAGTCGTGCTACGTGGTGCCCTTGATGGCTTTGAAATACTGGACTTGGGCTGGACTCCGACGGTCCTATCAAAGCCCAATTACAACCAAGAGCGTTTGCCAGTATTGGGGGTTTATCAGCTAAACGCCGAAACAATGCCTCGCGGCGTCGCAGCAAAAGGTCTTCGACTCCGCCGTCAGGACAGTGTGGTACCAGCTCCGTCTTTGGTTGCGTGGTTGGCCGAATTCGACACGTTGCAAGCTTCCAGCGGAGCAGCAATTCACACGGTTTGCTACTCGCTCGAAAATTTAGCGACCAGCGAAGCCCGTATCGCACTTCCGCCGGGAGCTGAGTTACAAGAAGCGTGGCTAGATGAGCAACAGCTTGAATTGGAACAGCTCTTCTCGCAGAGCGGCGAATATCTGTTTCAGTTCGACAACAAGCGACGCTGGCCTTCAATTGTTCTCAAGTACTCTACCCGCGACTCTTTTCTAAAAGGCTCGGCATCCATCCAACCTGTCATGCCGAAGTGCTCATTTCCTGTGAAATTGAAACGCTGGACATTGTGGGCGCCTGAGCAGTACGAGATTGATAACATGCAGCGACGGTACTCCTCGCAAAATATTCATTGGTGGAAACGTGTGTTTGGACCTCTAGCGCGATCGCGTGGAGAGAGCGTGTTCAATCCTTTCGAAAGCACAAGCTGGACTGAGCTTTGGTCAGCTTCAATGGTAGGCCTTAAAAAGAAGCAGATTGCTGAGGTGTTGGCTGATCAGCTCATAAGTCGCTTAGAGTCGAGACCTAACGAGTCCTTAGGGGTCATGCTTAGTGACTTGTCTGTTGAAAACCAATACGCGGACTTTCTTTGCGTTGATCGCAAAGCCTTGCTCGCAATGGGGGTAGCGGCAGACACCACGGCTAGCAAGCTGGTTGCACACGCTCGTGTAAGCTCGCGCAGTGCCTGGAAGCGGCCTCTCTCGAGCTACCGACTGGCGATCTTGGCAAGTTCCAAAACGATTCTGCTAACCACATCAGAACGGGTGGCGCACTGGCGCGATCAACTACGTCCCACCGAGCTATCTGGTGTGTTTCTTGTGTCTTCAGATGATTTGGTGGAGAGTATCGAGAACATCCGCCATTCGCACTCGACCGATATACTGGAGGTTGCCAGGTGGCAAGGCTCAGCGGGTGTAGAGGGTTCTCCTTGGAATCACTCTGGCACAACGATGCTCGCCGATGTAGGGCGAAGTGCTCAGACGGTCGAATTTACTGAGCAACTACCGACCCTTGTTGTGCGGCGTGCTCATGTGCAGCGCGCGTTATGGTATGCCATCGTACTATTCACCCTCGTTTTTGGTGTCTGGCAATTTGATAATTATCGAAATCTGATGATCTTTACGGCTGCGGTCGCGTGCGCTGCCTGTTTAACGGTGCCGGCTCAGTGGCTGACGATTCCCCAGTCGGTATTCTTAGGACTTGTTGCCACGGCTGTCGTAAGGGCTGTTCTAAAAACTCCTTGCATCTGGGACAGCCGCGCGGATGCAACCGGGAAGTTAGCTCGAGAGATTGCAACAATCTTGCTGATCTGCATCTCTTTGCAAGATCGCGTCTTAGCTCAGGCACCAACCACAGCAGTGCCGAATTTGGAAAGTTTGACACCGGTAACCGAGCAAAAATCCGCCAATTTGCCCCGAGTACTCATTCCAATTAATTCGCAAGGACAACGGCAGGGTGAAGATGTGTATGTGCCGGAACGGTTCCTCGAAAAAATAAACTCGCCGCCCCGTCAAAGAGAACACGGCGGCGCAGAGTATGTCATTCGTTCGGCTACCTACAGCGGGAGCCTCTCTGGCCAATCGGCTATCGCTACGCCTTCTTCAGATATTTCCAGCCCCACCAACCCCTGGAAGCTGCGTTGGAAGGTGGAAAGTTTCGTGCCGAAATGTCGTTTGTTCTTGCCGCTGCGGCGTGACGAAGCTTTTTGGTACGAATCTTCTCACCGCTTGGATGGTCTGCCAGTCAGCGTCGAATGGCTCCCTGGGGGCGAGGGTTGTACGATTGAACTGTCCGGAACGGGCGTGCATTGGTTACAGTTGATCATGCAGCCTCAAGTTCAAATCGAGGAGCGCAGTGCGTTGGTGCATCTGCATATCCCGCCTTTGTCTGGAACAAAACTCGACTTCGTGGTCGCGTCTAATGTTGATGGTTTGCGAGTTACAAACGCTGGGAGGATTGCGGAGAACGAGACCCAAAGTCGATGGCATGGTTTACTTGGGACCACAGACACGCTTGAATTACGTTGGAATTTGAAATCAATTGGCAGCAATAATTCCTCCTGGGACAGCCTAGAGCAACTTTCCTGGTTGCATGTTGATCCTGCGACCGCGCGACTGGAAGTACAGCTTTCCGTTACGGGCTATCTCTCAGATTCTCGCCTGCTTGAATTGAATGTTGCTCCACAGCTCCGCTTGGAGCCAATCGGCGAGGATTCTCTGATCGCTGAGGTAATAATGTCGTCTCCTGACCAGCCCACCCGACTGCAATTGAAGCTTCGATCGGGACTCCCGACCGACTTTGTTATTCCGCTTCGGTTTGAATTACAACGCTCCGCATCTGTCGGGCACCTCTTTTTTCCAAAGGTGCGTGTGCTGGGGTTATCCCCCGTACAAAAACTATTTGCCATCTCAGTTTCTGCAGGCCTGTCTTATGCCGAACAGGTATCCAGTGACCTGCGTAGTATCGAGCCTGCCGAGTTTTCCAAGCATTGGGGAACGTCGGCCGGACAGCCACTTTTCGCCTACACCATGGAACAGAAAGACCCTGAATGGTCACTGCGTGTGAGGCCGGATCCGCATTCCTACACCACGCAGCAGACACTACGCGTGCATTGTTTACCCCACGAGGCACGGATCGACTTTGAGGCAGTGATCGATCAACCTACTGGCTCATGGCTTTCGCATCGAATACAAGTCCCCGAGACGCTTCAGGTAGATACGATTACTGTACACAACCATCTCCGAGAGAATGTCGCGCCGAATTCAATACCCGTGCGTTGGAGCCGTGCAAGCGCAACCGAAGTAATTGTCTTTCTCGGCCACCCTCTGAATCGCGCACATCGAGTGAAGCTGGCAGGGCGTATCGCCGCGACAAAAGAAAACGAAATCGAGTTACCGCAAGTACAGCTTCTCCACGACGAGCAAAGCAAGATTCACATGGACCTTTTTCGCACTGAAGGTGTTCGAGTGAGTTGGGCTACGCCTCTGCATGCTCCCGAAGAAATGCCAGGTCAGAGAATAACACACGACCGCGAGGTCCTTTTCGTGGGGCGCTATTCCTGGCGGTCTTCTCAAGTCGGCGAATTGTCGAGAATTCGTTTGGGTAGAAACGAGCAAGCGTTACATGCTTCGTCAGTAACGACTGTCGAATTGGGACATGCTGGCTGGACGGCTCAGGTGAATAGCCATCTCCGAGTACGCAAAGGCATCGTTAGCCGCCTACGACTCACGGCTCCGAAAAGCTTTCAAATGCCATACCTTTTGCAACCAGAGCAAATCGGCGTGATTGACGAAGTGCTTGAGACTTCTGAAGGAAAAGAGATCACGGTCTTGCTGTCGCGTCCTGTTGCAGCCGGAGACGAAATCGAATTTCGTCTGCAAGGCAGCTTGAGCCTCCCCGCCGATAAGCGTTTGACCATCCCTTCGATTTATTGGAATGAAGCGACTCAACAAGACCGCTATGTGTTGCTGCCCAAGCACAGCGAAAAGCATCCCCTTCAGTGGCAAACTACTGGCTTGAGACGCCAAGCACTGCCGCCCCGGCTAAATGCTTTTGCTTCTGGAGATGATACTGCCCGCTCTTTTCGTGTTGAGCAAAGTCCGTTTGAAGCGAGGGAAAGCACCCACCGCGGGACTTTGCAGAACGCGATGATTCGCTATGCCAAAGTCTCGGGAATTCTCAACTCAGAGGGCTGGTTGACGGCTACTGCAGAGTTTATCTTCCAGCCGGGTAGGGCAACTTCATGTGCAGTACGTCTCCCTCCAGAGTCTCGGCTTTACAATTTAATTGTCGGCGATCGTCCCGCTCGCCGCGAATTGCGAGAAGACGGCTGTTGGAAAGTGCCGGTCGGGCCTCCCTTCATGCCGCAAAGAATTGTCATGAGTTACCAAACGAAGTTGGGGCCAATGGGGAGAAACCTGCGCCTTACAGCACCAAAGATCTTGCTGGGAGATCAATCGCTTCCTGCCCCAGAAACTTGGTGGCGCATCCGAACGGCTCAGGGCCTGCAATTGGGCACCCCGACCGAGGGTCAACTGACAAGTCGATCCCTAGCTAAGAAGAGTAGGTTTCAGTTCACGCAGCGTGTCTTAGAAGATGCTTTGTCTCAAGCGTTAGAACTTCCTAACGACGAGCGTCGGGCTTGGGCAGAAACGTGGCAATCAGTATCCCTGCAGGCACTGCAAGAGTGGCAAACCTCTAGCCTCATGGAAAAAGATAGCGTCGATCTCGTTGCCGCAGAAAAAGCATTAAAAGAATTCGCAGTATCATTTGCATTCGACGACTCTACGACGGCATCTCGTTCAAGGTCGTTGACCTATCTTCCGAGGCTGCCCATGAATATCGAAATTTCACCAGATCGCCAAGAATATTTCTACGTCAGCGATTCCAGTGGACAGGTTGCATTTGTTGTCTCGCGTGGCCCGCTATTAAACTTGTGGCGATGGTTTGCCGTGGCTGCCCTTGTCAGCGGAGCTTTGGCCGTCCTCTTGCAATTGAGGCATTCAACTAGATGGCAGAAAAATTTATGCCTCTGGCCACACAGTCGAGCCATCGGAGGCGGATTGGTATGGTGGCTGTTGTTATCGCCCAGCGCGGTCGGGCTGCTGATTATCGCACTAGCAGTGGCATCGAAAACAATTAAACAGACGCGTCATTTTCGCCGGAAAAGTCAGGAAAAATCAAGCACTCAGCTCGCCCTTCCGACAAGCTGAGTCTCGATTTAGGGCTGGCGTCTTTGGACTGGCGTTTTTGACTGGCGTCTTTGGACTGGGGTCGCTCAATGGGACCCATCGTTGAAGAAACTATCAGGGATAGACCTCTCTACAATCCGACCCACTTCGTCCTGGGTGCGACGCTGGCCAACAGTATGCCATGCCGATACCTCTTCCAGCTCGGGCATCATCTTAATCAACTGCTCAATGAGCATGTTAGCCATTCGTTTAACAGACCTGCTTTTCGTCGATTCGAGGATCGCCTTGGCCGTCTTCATGACACGCAACATGCTGGCGCGTTTGCTCACGGGTTCAGAGAGTGGCCCCTGCGTGTCGACGAGTAGGTCTGTTAACGGCACTTCGAGGATCTCTTGCCACTTCAGCAAATCGGACACAAGTAGATCAGAACTTGGCTCTTCTTGCCTCCTCACCTCCTGAATAGGCATGCCCATTTTTCGGGCGACCGATCGCAGCGAGACTCCCTGTTGTTGGCGCACCTCGCTAATTCGATGCAACGTCTTCGACTTCGATTCCTTGGACTTCGTGTTTTCGGGAGTCGGTGCAGATGCACTAGGCTGTGCCGGGGCGACTCGCCTGGATACACTAACTCCATTCATCTCAAAATTATATTCAACTGTACTCATCCCAAGCGCCTCCCAACTCAAGGCGAGGTCATTACTGCCTTGGAGTTGTTGTTTGACTGAACTACGCTCGTTTCAGCACCCATTGCACTATGTTCAAAGACTCTACTTTAAAAACACAATGTTGAGTGACGCCGCAGAGCTGGTTCCGTGTCAGTTCTGCGAATTGCTGGTAACGAAAAGAAAAGGACACAGCAAACGGCGATCATTGCCCATATGCTGCGGAGTGTAGCCACTTACCAAACCTACCAGCCAAGAAAGGTTTATTGCCCCGGTAAGAGCTTTGTAATTATCCCGCTATGTTCTTCTCTCCTCTAACAGAGGAGCGAGTGGTATTGGAGAAGGAGTCTCCTCCGAACCAAACGAATCATAAACACAGTAATTTCAAATGGCAAGAGCTAACATCGATTTGTCGGTAGAAATGCGGATATTACCCTGTGCCATTCGGAGTTACTGCAAACGCTTTACTACACGATATTGCCGCAGTGGCTAGTCGGTTGCCGCTTAGAAGCGAGTCCTGAATTTTCCGACGCACGAGAAAGACCCCGAGTTTCACAGTACGTTAGACACTTCTAACGGAGGAAAAAGAGCGTTCTCTAATCGAGCAAGCTTGGCTGAGGAGAATACTTTTCGAGAATGTCATGCTTTCCGGTACACTGCAAGCACCATGACAAAACACGCTTGACGAAAGAGTCAAGGACGAACCGAAGATAGGCTGTCAGCCGTGGAAACTAACCTAAGGCGAGCGGCGGTTGAGAACTTACCTGATGGCGAAAGAATTGCTTAAAAATGAACCACGACGACACGACGGGCACGACGCAATAAACTCGTTGTGTCCGTCGTGTCGTCGTGGTTCAATTTTTTATATTTCCGTCACGATCACGTAATTTCCTTGACTTTGCAGTTCGCCTACCCTTGTGGCATCGTGTTCATGACGGGCACAATGTTTGAGGGTTCAATGGGGGCACCAAGTGCAAGCATCTCGTCTGGTTGCGATTTCGATGGGCAGGCGGGTTGGCAGCGACGCGGCACGAGCGGCTTTTCGAGCTGCATCCATTGAAAGCAACTCATAGTCGATCGGTGGGCTTGTTCCATTTGATTATGCAAGGCTCGAACTGCGGCAAATCTTCGCGATCCATTCGACAGTATTTTTGATTCGCTTGGCGGTGCGCACGCGATGCCTGAACTCTCGCCTACGCAGCCTGTCTGCAACATGTTCTGAAGCTGAGCTACGTCGATCACCGAGATGCCATCGTGAACGATGACCGCTTGAACGTCCATTCGATTTCGAACTAAATCCAAGGCAGCGCCCAAACCCTGGCGAAACGGCTGGCGGAGAACCGTGAGCTGAGGATACTGACGTGCAAGCTCGCAGGCTGTCTCGTAGGTATCGTCGGTCGATCCATCATCTACGACCACGATTTGGAACATCTCAGACGTCGTAAAGGTTAGGTCCAAGATATCGATTACCGACGAACGGAGCTGACGTTCGCAGTTGTGCATTGGCAAAACCACGGTAAGCGGCTGATCCATACTTGACCTCTCACTTCTTAAGCTTGTCGGGCGGTTTGGGGCCGACTCGACGGGAAGGCAATTAGGCAAAAATAGTTCCTGACTGTTAGTCTGTATCGGTAGCAGCGAGATTGTCTCTGCAAACAACGGATCGAGTTGCCGACTTGGCCGGTTTGCCTAAACCTAGCGGTCATGCCGCTTGATCCGACCCACTGGTGGTTAGTATGCTATTAGTTGGTGGCCTATG
>JAJDEE010000010.1 GCA_029259975.1 Planctomycetota bacterium | reverse complement strand
GCCCGTGATCCCAATTACCAGGCATTTCACGGTCTGTGGCAGTTCTTCGGTGAGGAGGAGTTGACGGCACAAATCGGGAAGATCCTGGCCCGGTGTGGAGTCATTCGCGTGACGACAAAGGAAACCGTACCGATTTCGGAGCGTTTGGTGCAATTAGAAACACCGAAATGACACTCGGTGAGACCATAAACTTGGCCGCTGAAGGAGGGCATGCGATGCCTACCGTTTACAACTGGCAGATCGGTCGCGAGATGAGTTACCCCCACGAGGAGCATCATCCGCGAACACAGTTTGCCTTCGTCTTCAATCCCAACCGTTGCATCGGCTGCCAAACTTGTACCATGGCCTGCAAAAGCACCTGGACTTTTTCCAAGGGCCAGGAACTGATGTGGTGGAACAACGTAGAGACGAAGCCCTACGGCGGCTATCCGCAGCACTGGGATGCGGAGCTGCTCGCGATGCTGGAGGCGGCCAATCCCAGCGGACAGGTCTGGGACGCACGCAACAAAGACGCAGAAAAGAAACCCTACGGCGTCTTCGACGGCCTCACGATTTTTGATGCTGCCAATCAGAAACCGCGCCCCGATTTCGGCGCCCAGCAAGCGCTCGGCTATCTTCCCACCGACGACGAGTGGCGAGCGCCCAACATTCACGAAGACACAGCCACGGGCGATTGCTTCAAGACGCAGGGGAAAGATCAGTACGGCGCCGACGCTCAGTTGCCGGAACACAAGGTCTGGTTCTTTCATCTGGCTCGTATTTGCAATCATTGCACCTACCCCGGCTGTCTCGGCTCATGTCCGCGCGGCGCAATCTACAAACGGCCTGAAGACGGAGTGGTGCTGGTTGATCAGAGCCGTTGTCGCGGTTATCGAAAATGTGTCGAAGGGTGCCCCTACAAAAAAGCGATGTACCGCCCCGCGACGCGGACGACCGAAAAGTGCATCGCGTGTTACCCACGATTGGAAGGTAAGGACAAAACGGTCAGCCCGACAGGCGCCCCGGCAGAAACCCGCTGTATGGCCGCCTGCGTCGGCAAGATCCGCCTGCAAGGCTTGTTGAGCATTGAAGAAGACGGATCTTGGACCGACGATCCACAGAATCCACTGTACTACCTCATCCGGAAGCGTCAAATCGCTTTGCCCCTTTACCCACAGTTCGGTACCGAGCCCAATGGATACTACATTCCGCCGCGATGGGTGCCACGAAACTATTTGACGCAAATGTTCGGCCCAGGCGTTGATCATGCCATCGAACAATACAGCTGTCCTGACCGGGAGCTGCTGGCGGTGCTGCAGCTATTCCGTGCCAGTCAGCAGATCGTCTTCCGTTTCGAGATTGAAGAAGGCCCCAAGGTTGGCGAAATCGAGGTGACCATGCCAGACGGTTCGAGTAAGACGCAGGAATTGTTCAACGACACCGTCATCGGTTTCAACAAACTTGGCGAGGAGGTTGTCCGCGTCACTGTCGAAGAACCGACCTTTGAGCGGCCAGCTGAAGCACACGTAAATTCGATTTGAGTTCCCAATCAAGAGATATGAGATGACCCCATTTGATCATGAGACAACTTTCGACCCAGCAGTCCTGATGGCGCGTCAGTCGCTCTATCGCTTCGCTGCCTTGACGCTATTGGATTCCAAGGCCGGTGCCTGGGAGCGACTCGAGGCACAACGTCATGACGCCCTCATGTCGGAAGCCGCGGCCATCGTCGGCAACATGCCCAAAGCCAAGTCGGAAAAGCTGGGGCCTGGCGAGCGCCCGCTCTCCGAACTCGACCCCTCACAAGTGCTGGCACGACTCCCCGGTTCAACTCAAGAGTTCAACAAAGAGTACGAAGACACATTTGGGCTGCTTGTCTCGAATGCTTGTCCGCCCTACGAAACGGAGTATATCGACAGCAAGTACACATTCCAGCGCAGCCATTCGTTGGCCGACATCAGCGGCTTTTACAACGCGTTTGGTCTGACCACGTCCTCGGCACATCCCGAACGACCTGATCACATCGTTCAGGAGCTAGAGTTTATGGCGTTTCTTCTCGGCCAAGAGCGTCTGGCTGCCGAGGGAGATTCGACAGCTCGCATCGAGCAACTCGACGTTTGTCGCGACGCACAAGCACGATTTTTGCGCGAACACCTTTCGTGGTGGGCACCCGTCTTTGCCAGGTTGCTATCCCACGAAAACCAGGGCAGTTTCTATGACGCAGCCGGCGTTTTTCTCGCAGCGCTCATTCCTGCCGAACGAGCATTGCTAGATGTCGTCCCCACCGCACAGCATACCGAGCCGAGTCCGCTTGAGCGTCCAGAAGAATGCGAAGGATGTGAGTTGGTCAGCTGACAACTCCTTAAGAATAGACGACACACCACGTCTAACTTGGACATCTCTTCGATGCAATTGCTACCGCGAATCTTGGGTCGCCAACTACAGTCGGCGTACATGCCCGACTGTACGGACCGCCACTCGTTCTTGACAGCGATTGCGTCATCTCGCGCAACTTAGCTAAAGTCTAAGGCAGTAGCGTGAAAATGATCTCCCTTCCTCCTCGTGAGGTAGGTATGCACCGAGCATTTGAATCACATGCTTGCAAAACTTGGGCTATCTGGTCCGCATAATCGAGATGCCTGGGGTTTGGTTGCAACAATTCCGCGGTTCAAGTCTCCACGAGTAGAAATTGGAGTCGTCAAACGAGAGAGCGTGATCGTGTCGACGCTGAGAAGTTCGACACTTGCGTGTTGGGTTATCCGGTGGCAACATTGGTAAACGGACGAGCCAGAATACGGGTCAAAGCCCTGGTAATAAAGACAAATCCACTGCGGTATTCGAAAATTGCCTTGCGGTAATTTGAGGCCCGGTTAGGCTATTATGCTTTCCATAGTGTACACAAATTTTTGATTCGCTAGCAACCGCTTTGCCGATCCACTTCGTAGGCTTACCAAATGCCGAAACATCAATCAGTTCGTAAATGTTTTCAAGCATCAATGTTTGCCGCATTTTTTGTTGGGACCGCCTGCGTACTTGCGGGCTGCGATTCCGATAGCAAAATTCAGCAAGTCCAAGCTGGCGTTGAGAACCTCGATCAATATGCGCAGGAAATCGAAGCAGAGGCGCAGCCACCGGCGAAATAAATGACACTTATTGATCAGCTTCTCGAGCAACTCGACATCACCCGCCAGCAGGCCGAAGGCGGAGTTGGCTTGTTGTTGCGGCACGCACAAACGTGTTTGAGTGCAGACGAGTTTGCTCAAGTGGCCGATGCTATACCAGCCATCTCTGATCTGATTGGCAAAGCGCCTCGGCAAGTTGGACCGACTGCGGGATCGTTGCAGACGCTTTGGCGGCGGTGGTTTAGCGGTTGGGGCGAGTTGGCTCCTCTGCAAGCGAGCTGCGAACAAATGGATCTCGATCGTGCGATGATCGATAAGTTTATTGCGGTAATAGGTAGCTATTTCCGCAAGCATGGCAGTGCCGAAGTCGAATCGCTACTTCTGGGCCTGTGGCGCTAAGGGTATCAGCGCTGATCTGCGTTTTCGCTACCCTTGCTTTCACGCTACAATTGCCCCAACGGCGCGGCCTCATTAATTCTTACCCGCTGTCGCTCTAGCAGGAATAATCTATGGAAGATTACGAAAAAATCGGCTCGTTTTACCTCGGCAAGAAGCACGATTTAGCGCTCGACAAGACGCAAGACGCGATGACTCTGTACGATAGCAAAGATCTTACGACTCACGCCCTCTGCGTAGGCATGACAGGTAGCGGCAAGACGGGGCTCTGTTTGTCGCTGATCGAAGAGGCGGGGCTAGATGGGATACCGGTGATCGCGATCGATCCGAAGGGTGACTTAGGCAATTTATTGCTGACGTTTCCCGATCTCAAGCCGGAGAACTTTCGGCCGTGGGTCGATCCGAGCGTAGCAACGCGAAAAGGGATTTCGACAGAGGAGTTGGCCGAGCAGACGGCCGATTTGTGGCGGAAAGGTTTGGGCGATTGGGGACAAGATGGCGAGCGAATTCGTCGCTACAACGAAAAAGTCGACAAGGTGATCTACACGCCGGGCAGTTCGTCGGGCATTCCGCTAACGGTACTCAAGTCGTTCAACGCGCCGACGCAAGCAGTCATCGACGATCGCGATGCGTTTCGCGACCGGGTACAGTCGACCACATCGGGCGTGCTGGCGCTATTGGGTATCGATGCCGACCCGGTGCGCAGTCGCGAGCATATTTTTCTGTCGAATGTGCTCGACCGTGCTTGGCGCGAAGGGCGCAACTTGGATCTGCCGAGTTTGATTCAAGAAATTCAGAATCCGCCGTTCAAGAAAGTAGGCGTCGTCGACCTCGAAACATTTTACCCGGCCAAAGATCGGCTCGACCTGGGCATGCAGCTCAACAACCTGTTGGCGTCGCCCTCGTTTGCGAGCTGGCTGGAAGGCGAGGCGCTCGACATTCAGAAATTGCTGTACACCGAGGAAGGCCGACCACGGCTATCGATTCTTTCGATCGCGCATCTTAGCGAGACCGAACGGATGTTTTTCGTGACGATCTTGCTCAACGAAATCGTGAGCTGGATGCGATCACAGCCGGGCACCGGCAGCCTACGAGCGGTGCTCTACATGGACGAGGTGTACGGCTACTTTCCGCCGACGGCCAACCCGCCTAGCAAGAAGCCGATGCTGACGCTGCTGAAGCAAGCCCGCGCGTACGGCCTAGGCGTGGTGCTCGCGACGCAAAACCCTGTCGACTTAGATTACAAAGGTTTGTCGAACATGGGCACGTGGTTCTTGGGCCGCTTGCAGACCGAACGCGACAAGGCTCGCGTGCTCGAAGGGCTGGAAGGGGCTTCGGCGCAGGCAGGGTCGTCGTTCAACAAGGCCGAGATGGAAGCGACGCTGGCCGGCTTGGGTAGCCGCGTATTTTTGATGAACAACGTACACGACGACCAGCCCAAAGTGTTTCACACGCGGTGGGCGATGTCGTACTTGCGTGGACCGCTTACGCGCGATCACATTAAAGGTTTGATGGCAGAGAAAAAAGCAGAATTAGCGAGGCTAGCGCAAAAAGACGCAACATCTGGCGCTCCGCTTGCTGATGCGAGCTCACCGGTGTCGAAGATGCAAACGGCGCGGCCGGTGATTTCGGCGAAAATCCCACAGGTATTTTGGCCGCTGAGTGAACGGTTGCCCGAGGGCAGCAAGTTGCAGTACCGCCCAGGGTTGCTCGGCAAAGCAAAATTACATTTTGTGCGATCGTCGTCTCAGGTCGATACTTGGCGCGATTGCTATGCGATGCAGCCTGTACACGACGAATTGCCGCGGCCAGTGTGGGATTCGGCACTACTGTTTGAAAACACGCCGCCGATGGATCGCGAACCGCAGCCGAACGCCGAATTTGTCGATTTGGTGTCGGCGCTGGCTCAAGAAAGAAACTATCGTGGCTGGGATGACGACTTGGAGGACTATCTGTATCGGACCGAAAAATTCGTGGTCTGGGAATGCGACGAGTTAGATGCGTTTTCGGATCCCGGCGAATCCGAAGCCGATTTTCGGATTCGTATGACGCAGACAGCACGCGAGCAGCGGGACGCGAAAAAAGAGGTTGTCCGCAAGAAATTCGACAAGCGAATCGGCCGCGCCAAGTCGGCGGTGCGCAAGGCGGAATCGTATGTCAGCGAGCAAAAGTCGCAATTTTGGATGAAGATTGTAGCGATGATAGGCAGCATCGTCGCTATGTTCGCCGGCGGTAGACGCCGACGTTCGACGGGCCTCTCGAGCGCGATGCGCGAGCGGGGCCAGCAGACGCGTGCCGAGCAGCGGCTCGAAGACAAGCAGATCGAACTGGAAGAGCTCGAAGACGAATTGCAGCGGCAAATGACGGAAATCGAAATCGACTTTGAACCAAGCAATCTGAAGCTGGAAAAGATTGAAGTGCCGCTGCGGAAAAGTGATACCTCGGTCGATCCGATCGGTTTGGTGTGGCTACCGTGGCGGATTGATGCGAATGGTGCGACGCAGCCAGCCTATTGAAAGTAGGGGCCGGTGGTTGGTGGTTGGTCATCTTCGCGGTACAATGGGATTTTCCTCACGTCCTATTTGGCCGGTAGCTAGCTATGAATTCGCTTCAGTTCTTGTTTGTTGCTATGCTGCTGCTCTGCTTGATTGGTTGTCAGCAGCAGACGGCAAGTAAGTTGCTTGGGCGGTGGGAAGGTCGTCCCGATTCGGCGGCGTTGCGAGCAGCTCGCGAGGCGGAAAAGTATGGTGATGTGCCTGTGGACACTATGAAAGAAGGCTCGGCGAAAAAAGGCTCGGCTACGAGGACGAGCGAGCCGGCGCCGGTCACGGATTGGGAAAACTATGCGGTCTCGGTTCTCTTCGATTTTGTCAGTAGCGACCGATTGAAAATGTCGCTTGACGGCGCACAACCTCGGTCGGGAAATTGGAAAATCGTTTCGTCCTCTCCGATTGGTTGTACGATTGAGGTTCAGACCGATTCGGAGGACGAAGACGCGTCTGTTGTGCGGCGGCAATTTCAGCTACTGTTTGACGAACGCGGGGGAGCTTGTGTTGGGTTTTTGTTGACCGAGGTGGGGGCTGATCGCCTGCAAGGTGCACTCTATTTTCTACGGCCAGGAAAATCGAGTACAGAGCAATCAAATTAGATAGGCATTTTTCGAGGAAGTAGATCATGTCGGAACGCGAACGTTGGATTATTTACCCATTGCTTTTTTTTGCGTTGGGGGCAGCTGTGCGCGATAAAATTTTACATCGGGTCGATGCCAAGGAAATTTATTGTGAGAGTCTAAAAATCATTGATCAGCAAGACCCAACCGGTCGACCGTTTGTTGAGTTAGGAATACAACGTGCTAGATCCAACGATCCTACGCAGATGGCCGATCGGGTGGGGATGCTGCGATTAGTCAACAGCGATGGTAAAGAAGTTTGTCGGGTGGCCAGCGATGCGCTTTTTCAGCGACTGATCGGTAGACAACTATTGATAGTCGACGAAAGCAGTCGACCTCTTGTTGTGGCGGGTGTTGAGCAAGGTTTGGGGATGATGTTACCTAACGGCGAGTCGACCGTGAATTCACAGGGGGTGATTTATCTAAATAATCAGAAGTTGGGGATTAAAATTGCACCGCCAGCGACACGCCGGCCAGCGCCGAAGCGGCCATCGGATGCTTCGCCTTGAAGGGTGCGCGGAAGTGAGATTTGCGATGCTCGTCGGCGCGGCCGCCGACGCAAACACTGTTTTGCGTAGAATCGGGATTTTGTTACTACGTCGACACTAATATATTGCTTAAAATATGCGGAATTTCGGCGTTTCTGCGCGCCGACGCGTTGCCAACGACCGCGAGGAAAGGCTACTCTATTGGCAACGGTTTGCCTGCGTTTCTAGTCAACGGATGTTCAATTAATTATGCATGGCAACCCATCTGAATATATTCTTACCGAAAAGGGTACGGACCTCGAAACCATGTCCGAGCTGCTGCGGCAGCGCGCCCAGCAGTTTCCAACCCGAACGGCGTTTGTCTTCGAGGACGAAACAGGCCAGACGGTTGAATGGACCTACGCCGAGTTGGATCAACGGGCGGTTGTGGTCGCGTGCTGGTTGACCGAACATGTGGAGGTAGGCGATCGGGCGTTGCTGGTGTATCCGGCAGGGCTAGATTTTATTGCGGCGTTCTTTGGCTGTTTGTATGCTGGTGTTCTGCCGGTGCCAGCAACCTATCCCAAGCCACGTCGCCCGTCGCCGCGACTTGATACGATCGCCTCTGATTGTTCGCCCCGCTTGGTGTTGACGCATAGCTCGGTCCTTGGCAGTTTATGTTTAGAACAACAATCGCTTGCTGTGGCCGATTTGCCTTGGGAAGCAACCGATAAGCTTGAGGTGCCGTCAGCCAACAAGTTGGCGACGATTATTCGGTCAGGCGAGGATTTGGCTTTTTTGCAATACACTTCGGGTTCGACTTCGGAGCCGCGCGGAGTGATGATCAGCCATGAAAATCTGTTGCACAATTTGGAGACGATCCGTCAGGGGTTTGATGTTGGTCCAGCAAAATCTGGAGACGGTGTTCCCACGGCCGTTTTTTGGTTGCCTGCTTATCACGACATGGGACTTATCGGCGGGATACTAACGCCGATTTATGTTGGTGGGACGGCGTACCTGTTGGCGCCAACCAGCTTTTTGCGCCGACCACTGCGTTGGTTGGAATTGTTGTCGGAAACGAAAGCTCAGTTCAGCGGTGCGCCGAATTTTGGTTACGAGCTACTCGTGCAAAAAACGACACCCGAAGAGCGCGCAGCGCTCGATCTCAGCCACTGGCGGTTGGCGTTCTGTGGGGCCGAGCCGATTCACGCGGACACGTTGCACGATTTTGCAACCGCGTTTGCGCCAGCCGGATTTCGGAAAGATGCTTTTTATCCTTGCTACGGCATGGCGGAAGTGACGCTGTTAGTGACTGGCGGCTCGGGACCCCAGGCGTTACGCGAATTGACGATCGATCGCGAGCAGCTTCGTCAGCACCAAGCCGTTTGCGTTGCGAAATCGCACGAGCGAGCGCAAACCTTGATCGGCTGTGGTTCAACGCTCAACGGACAGCAGCTCGAAATCGTCGATCCGAAGACGCAAGAATCTTGCGCAGACGGACGCGTCGGTGAAATTTGGATGCGTGGACGCTCGGTGGCGCGGGGTTATTGGAATCAAGCGAGCGTCAACCAAGAGATTTTTCGGGCGAAGCTTGCTGGGCGCAATGGCGAGGCCTTTCTGCGTACGGGCGACTTGGGTTTTCAGCTCGCCGGCGAGCTTTACATCACGGGCCGCTTGAAAGACGTTATTATCATTCGTGGACGCAACCACTACCCCCAAGACATCGAACGGAC
>JAJDEE010000090.1 GCA_029259975.1 Planctomycetota bacterium | reverse complement strand
GTCCGTCGTGTCGTCGTGGTTCATTTGTCTTTTTCAGAGCTAGCAGAGCAGTCAGAAAGGACTTTGCCGTTCTCCTGGACTGGAATCCGGGCTGATCGGTACTCCATGCGGTTTCTCCCTCCGCGATGACCGTTTGCGAACTACATTTGAAGTAAGCCTTCATTCTCTTGCCGCTTAGGAGTTTTTCACGATGCTGACTCTCGATACGCTGCCAGCCGAGCAGTCCGAAGCCTCTGAATCAGCGGCTTCGTCCGGAGTGATGTTGGCTGACGGAAGCTGGCTTTCGCTTGTGGGGTTGGACATCGAACAATTGCAGCAATTGCAATGGGAACAGGAGCAAAAATTTGCCCATGCGATGCAATCGTTACCCAAGGGGTCGAGCGATCGGGCTTTGGTCACTGGGCAAGCTTACGACACAATCTGTGCGATCCTCTCCGCCCAGCAACCTGCGGGCGAACCGTTAGTGATGGGACTCGATCCTCGTTATGGTCGACTCGTCGTTGAGTTGCTCAATCAACAAGTCAATCGTGGCATCGGTCAGCCGAGTTTTTTCGAGATTGGCTATGGGGCTGGCGTGATGCTCAAGGAAGTCAGCGGGCATGGTTTTCCGTCGAGCGGGATCGAGATTTCGACCACAATGCGCGACGAAGCGATTGGCATACTCGGCGAGAAGTCTGCCCATCGACTACTGCTTGGCGATTTGCGTGGCGTGACGAAAGAATCGCTACCTAGTCGGCCGAGCTTGATGTATTGGAACGACGTGTTCGAGCACATCTGCCCTGACGAAATCTCAGACTACCTCGACAAAATCTACGAGTTGCTGATACCCGGCGGTCAGTTAGTAACGATCACACCCAACTGGTTGTTACGACCCTCGGACGTGACTGGCGATTTTTGCCCTACACGTACCGAGGCCAGGGGGCTGCATCTCAAGGAATATCTCCTCGCCGAGGTGACGGCATTGCTCAAACAAGCCGGCTTTCGGCGAGTCGCTGCGCCGCTGGTCGTTAGTCGCAAACGCATCTATCAATTTGGCAGCGGTTTTCGACTTGGCAAGCAATGGATCGAGCCGTTGCTCGACAAGTTGCCTGTGCGACCGGCGCATTTGCTGTGTCGCGGGTTAGGGTTGTCCTGCACCATTGCGACGAAATAAACCTAGCACTGAGCGGCTAGTGGCGCGACTCTAAATCATTGTAACCGTGAACGGTTACCTTTTAGCGTTGGCTTAAACTTGGGCGGCGTCTGTCACGATGCTGTGGACAATTGCTTCGCCCAGCGAGTCGTCTTCGCTTGGCAAAACGCCCCGTAGGTCGAAATGGAGTTCCCCGCGATGGATGCGCCCCATGACCGCTGGCTGTGCCGTGCGTAGCCGCTGGGCAAGCTGCTCGACATCGGCATCCTCGCTCGTCGGTTGCAACACAATCGCCCAGCTTTCTAGTTTGTTGCCGGGCAGTGAACCGCCGCCGGCATACGCTTCGCTAGGCGCCGTTTCAGCCTTCCAATTCATCGCCACGCCCGACAAACGTTTTGCGATGTTTTGCGCACGAGCTTCTAGCTGCTCGTTTGAAGTTCGTAGCATACGTAGAAATGGGATCGCGTCGTAGGCGGACGGGTCGGACTCGCCACGTCGGTAAATGGCTAGAGTCGCCTGTAGTGCGGCCAGTGTTAGTTTGTCGACGCGTAAGGCGCGGCTCATCGGGTGCTTGGCTAGTTGTTCGACGAGATGTCGCTTGCCGACGATGATGCCCGCCTGTGGTCCGCCTAGCAGCTTGTCGCCGCTGAAAAGCACGAGGCCTGCACCCTGCTCTACACTATCTCGAACAAGCGGTTCGTTAGTTTCGTTGGAAGAATTCTCGCTTGAAGAATGAAAATCAACGAGTGCGCCTGAGCCAAGATCGTGAATGACCGGAAAATCGCGATCACGCGCTAATTCGACGAGCTGGCTTAACTGAGGCTGCTGGGTGAATCCAACCACGCGATAATTGCTTGTATGGACTGCCATGATCGCGCCGGTTCGTTCGTTGATTGCCGCTTCGTAATCTGCTACGCGGGTACGATTGGTAGTGCCAACTGCACGAAGCTGGGCGCCGTACGCCTGAAACACCTCGGGCAAACGAAAGCCGCCGCCGATCTCAATTAGCTCGCCGTGCGACACGATCAATTCACGACCCATAGCAAAAGTGGCTAGCACCAGCCCCGTTGCTCCTGCATTATTGTTGACGACCATCGCGGCTTCGGCACCTGTGAGTGCGCACAAGTCGTCCTGCAAAATCTCGTGTCGTTTCGTTCGTTCGCCTGTCTCGAGATCCAGCTCAACATTGCAGTAGCCAGTCGCTTGCACGACTGCGTCGACAGCGGCCGACGACAACGGCGCTCTGCCCAGGCCGGTGTGCAGCAAGATGCCGGTCGCGTTAATCACTCGGCGAATGGTGGTTTGCTGGCGGTACTCGAGCAGGTTGAGAATTTCGCCTGCCAGCAATTCTGGGGTTGGCTTGATGTCCATGGATTCGCCTTGCCGCAGACGAGTGCGCCAGCTATCGAGGCACGAGCGGATGGCTTCGCGTAAGAGGCTGTGCCCAAATTTTGCCGTAGCGTCCACGAGTTCTGGCGCTGAGAGCAGCTGATGTACACTGGGCAGTTGCCGCAACAGGTCAGACGATTTTTCGGTGGCCGAGGGCTGATTCATGTGGGGTTTGGATTCGTAGGGTTGAGTTTTCGTAAGTCGCCTATTCGAGAGGTAACTCCAGTTTGATCGAGGTAGCTGCACAGGGGAATCGCATATTTTCGCGATAGGCCAAATTCTTCGCCAAACTGGCTGACGGTCCACTCCACAGGTTCCGGAAATTCGGTCATCAGTCGAGTGAGGAGCTGTTGTTGAGCGGCGTTATGCATGTAGAGCCTTGCCCGCAAGGCAGCTTTGGCATCGCGTGGGTCTTTGTCAGGCAGCCGCACCAGCTCGCTTCTGCTGACAGCCACTTCGAGCAGTGACTCGACTTCGTGCAACGGTTTAGTGAGCTTGTCAGCCAGCTCGCTAACCGTGGGTGGTGTCAGTCCCGCTTGTTCGTAAATCAGCAAAATCTGGGAGAGTAATTCGTATTGCTGAGCAGAAAATTGTGGTTGCCACTCCGGCAGCGCTACGAAACCGTTGTCGAGTTTCAACGCCCCCGCGTTCGACAGGCGCAGGGCGAGTTGGGCGAGCAACTCGGGCGGTTCGAGAGCGACAAAATGCCGACGAAGCCTGCCGAGAGGGATATTTGCTCGCATGGGATCCGCCTGGTGCTCCAGCTGAAGAGATTCTAGCAGCCTTGCTTCAAGCAGCTCTACAACCTCGCGATGCAGCCAACGTGGACTGCCTTTTAGATCAAAAGAGCAAAGTTTGCCTGACGCCACCAAGCGATCAACAACGGGTACGCCGTTCGCCACACCGGCACGCTGCGGTAATTCGGC
>JAJDEE010000089.1 GCA_029259975.1 Planctomycetota bacterium | reverse complement strand
GAAAGGAAATCATGCAAAGACACAAAGACAGCAGGGGAGAATAGATAATGGTTACTGGACTACGTTTCGTTGTTTTTGGTGGATTTCTCCCTTTGCGCCTTCGCGTCTTTGCGTGAGTTTTCATTTTTCCGTGAACGGTTACAAAAAATGAAACCGCCAAGGACGCCAAGAGCGCCAAGTCGTTCGCGAATGGAGGCTTGCTTTTCCTTGGCGTCCTCGGCGGTTAAATTTTCTGAATAAGCCATTTTTTGAGCCAACTATTTTGCCAATCATCCGCGACCTTGCTGCTTTGCCATCCACTGCCCGAGGTGGTGCTGTTGCGATTGGTAATTTCGATGGCGTTCACCTGGGGCATTTGCAAATTGTAAATCGATTGCTCGAGCGGGCAAGTGAGGTTGGCGGGCCGGCGATAGTGTTTACCTTTGATCCTCATCCGGTACGATTGCTGCGTCCGGAGGAATGTCCACCGCCGCTGACTTGGACCGAGCGGAAGGCGGAGCTGTTGGCGGCGCACGGCGTGGACAAAATCGTGGCGTATCCGACGGATGAGGCGCTGCTTGGGCTGTCGGCTCGCGATTTTTTTGACAAGATCGTGTGCGAGGCGCTCGGCGCGCAGGCGATGGTCGAGGGGCCGAACTTTTATTTTGGGCACGATCGCGAGGGCGATGTCGAGTTGCTTGGTAAACTGACGGCGGATGCTGGGCTAACGCTGGATGTGGTCGAGCCTTACTCCTCCGGCGAGCAACTCGTTTCCAGCTCGTTGATTCGACGGCTGATCGCTGAAGGCGAAGTTGCCCGCGCGGCGGAGCTGCTCTCGGCACCTTATCGAATTCGCGGTATGGTGGCACACGGGGCTGGGCGGGGAGCGAAATTGGGGTTTCCGACGGCCAACCTCGAAGCGGTCGACACGCTGTTGCCGCAGGCGGGGGTCTATGCGGGACGGGCTTGGTTGGACGCGAAACCGCTAGCGGCGGCGATTAGTTTAGGGCCGAATCCGACTTTTGGCGAGGGACGTCTCAAGGTCGAGGTGCATTTGATCGATCACGACGAGGCGATTTACGGCCGGGTGCTGGAGGTCGAATTTTTGGAGCGGTTGCGTGAGGTTGTGAAGTTTGACGATCAAGAGGCACTGGTTGAGCAATTGCAACGGGATGTAGGACGGGCGCGGGAGATTGGTAAAGTCGATTAAATGTTACTAACAGGAAAATTAGGCGATAAGAATCACGCAAAGGCGCTAAGACGCAAAGACGCAAAGAAAAAAGAACGCATAATCTTCTTTGCGTCTTAGCGCCTTTGCGTGAGGATTTTTCAGACTCATTAAACAGCATGGATTAAATTCAGTAAGGATTTTATGAGTATCGATTGGCAACCTCTTTGTGAAATTATCAAGTCGCACGATTCGTTTGTGTTGACGAGCCATTGCCGCGCTGACTGCGATGCGGTTGGTAGCGAGTTGGCGCTGGCGCAGATATTGCGTGCGCTGGGCAAAACGGTGGTGATTGCGAATGGCGATCCGGTGCCGGAGCATATTGGGTTTATCGATCCAGAAAGCCAGGTGCGCGTGCTGGGCCAGTCGGGGCAGGACGGGGCGGTGCAGCCGAAGGAGTTGTGGAAGATCGAGGTGCTGATCGTGGTCGACACGAGTGCTTGGGTGCAACTGGGGCCGATGGCTGAGGTGGTGAAAGCGTTTCCGGGCGAACGAGTGATCGTTGACCATCACGTGAGCCAAGATGATTTGGGAGCGGTTGAGTTCAAGGAGGAGACTGCCGAAGCTACTGGGCGTTTGATTTTGGAGCTGGGCGAAGCGCTGGGCGTCGAGATCACGCCGGAGATTGCGATGCCGCTGTTTGCCGCGATCGCGACTGATACGGGCTGGTTTCGTTTTTCGTCGGTGAAAGAAGAAACCTTTTTGGCGCTGGCTCGACTGGTGGCTGCGGGGGCCGATCCGCCGGGGATTTTTTCGGCGCTTTACGAACGGCACAGTCTTGCGAGGTTGCATTTGCGCGGGCGGATTTTGGATAACATCGTGTCGGATGCCGAGGGAAGGTTGTTTTCGACGCACGTGACGCAAGCAGATTTTCGTGAAACGGGCGCTCTGACCACCGATACTGAAGATGCGATCAATGCGTTGCATACCGTGGCGGGCAGCGAGGTGGCAGTGCTGTTTGTGGAGCTGGAGCCTGACAAAACGAAGGTTAGTTTGCGCAGTCGGACCGATTTTGATGTACAGGCGATTGCGGCACGGTTTGGCGGCGGCGGGCACAAAGCGGCTGCGGGGGTGACATTTCCGGGGAGCGTTGAACAAGCGCAGCAAGCGGTGCTTGACGCGGTGCGCGCGGCGTTGGGATGATGTAGGCCGTGTTGTGCGAAACCGCTAGCGTCGATTCCAACCCGGAGAAACGGTTGATGGCAGAAATGAAGCAGGATTCACAAGCGGATATTAGCAATGCGGGTAAGAATCGGCGCTCGTTTATTGCGATTCTTGCAGGTGGTTTGGCAATGTTGGGGCCGATTGGGGCCGGGATTTTGTCGTTTTTGTCGCCTCTGTTTCGCAAGGCGGCAAGCCCGCAGGTACGCGTAGCGCTGCTTGATCAGGTGCCTGACGATGGACGCCCGTATTTTTTTCGGGTCGTTGCCGATCGCCAGGATGCTTGGACAAGCTACTCGCAGCAAAAGGTGGGCGCCGTCTATCTGGTTCGCCAACCGGGTGACGAGCTGCCGGTCGCATTCACCGCCAAGTGCCCGCACGCCGGTTGCTCGGTCGGTTATTCTGCCGAAGAGCAAAAATTCAAATGCCCCTGCCACACAAGCTCATTCAACATTGATGGCTGCCGAGTCAATGGCGACAAGGAAGTTTCGCCGCGCGATATGGATACGCTCGAAGTCGTGTTGAACCAAGTCGCGGCTTCCGATAGCGAATCGGTGACTGAGGTGTTGGTGACATTCGTCGATTACAAAACAGGCCATAGCGAAAAGATATTAAGCGAATGAAGCGGCAGGGCCACAGCCTTAGCGAGCTATTGCTCGATTTGAAATGGCCCGCTCTCGTTGGTCGCTCACCTAAAGTAGGCTTCACAGCGTTAAGTCAGTTTAGAATAGTAGTTCCATGAAAAAAATTGTGAGTAACTCGATTGACTGGCTCGATCATCGAACGGGTATCAAAGAAGTCTTGCGCGAGGCGCTCTACGAACGCGTGCCGGGTGGAGCGCGGTGGCGGTATGTGTGGGGCAGCGCGCTGGTAGTGGCGTTTGTCACGCAGGTGATTACCGGCATCTTTCTGTGGATGGCTTACAGTCCGAGCACGCAGACGGCTTGGGAAAGCGTTTATTACATCCAGCACGAAATGAATGGCGGTTGGCTGTTGCGCGGAATTCATCACTTTATGGCGTCGGCGATGGTGGTGCTGTTGGCGATCCATTTTGTGCAAATCGTGTGGGATGGGGCGTACCGCGCGCCGCGCGAGCTGAATTTTGTGTTGGGTTTGGTGTTGATGCTGATCGTGTTGGGACTGTCGCTGACGGGGTATTTATTGCCGTGGGATCAGAAAGGCTACTGGGCGACGAACGTGGGCACCGAGCTAGCCAGTCAGACGCCGATGGCGGGTGGTGCGATCAAAAAGTTGGCAGTGGGCGGTTCGAGCTACGGGCATCACACGCTGACGCGATTTTTTGCTCTGCATGCAGGCGTGTTGCCGGGGGCCTTGGTAGCATTTTTGGTGCTGCATCTGTGGCTGTTCCGGCGGCATGGATTAACTCCCAAGGAGCCGCGGGCTGGGCCTGATGTGCTGTTTTGGCCAGACCAAGTGCTCAAGGATAGCGTTGCTGCACTGGGGATTTTGGTGGCGGTGATGGGCGTTGTTGTTTACACAGGCGGGGCAGAGCTGACGGCACCTGCCGATCCGGCGAACAACTACGCGGCTGCGCGGCCGGAGTGGTATTTTTTGTTTTTGTTTCAGTTTTTGAAGTGGTTTCCGGGCGAACTGGAGGTTTGGGGAGCTTTTGTAATTCCCGGACTGATCGTTGGCGTGCTGTTTTTGATGCCGTGGATTGGCCGCTCGCGCGTTGGGCACTTTTTTAACGTGGCACTGCTGGCCGTTTTGTTGGGCGGGGCAGCGATGCTAACGGTGCAGGCGATTCAGGATGATACGCTGGCGGGAAGCGCGGACGCCAAGTTCGAGGAGAGCGGCTTGACCGCAACGCCAGAAAATGAAGCCGCGTTTAATGCCTCACGAGAATTCTTGAGGGCAAAGCGCGATGCGCTTCACCACGCTGAGCGCGTGGTCGACTTGGCCAAGACGAAAGGGATACCGCCGACGGGGGCGCTGACATTGGTCTACGAAGATCCGTATTTGCAGGGACCGAAGTTATTTGCGCAGAACTGTGCGAGCTGTCACAGCTATGTTGACCGTGACCAGCCCGATCCGGCGATTGCTTTTTTAGTCAACGAAAAACCGACGGCTCCGAATCTATTCGGCGTAGGTTCGCGCAAGTGGATCGAGGGTCTGCTCGATCCCAAGCAAGTTGCCGGGCCCGATTACTTCGGCTATGAGGGTTCGCCTTTTGCTGGCGAAGGCGAGAATACCGAGATGGTGCTTTTTGTTCAGGATGATTGTTTCGGCGGCGTCCTAAACGACGCCAAACGAGCGGAGATCAAGGGCGCACTCAAAAAAATCGCCGCCGCGCTTTCTTGCGAAGCGACGCTGCCCTTGCAGCGAGAGCAGGACGCGCAAGACACGGCGATGATTGCCGAAGGCCGCGTGCTGATCGAAGGGGGCTTAGCTGACCTGCTCGAAAGCGGTACCAGCTGTACCGATTGCCACTCGTTCGGCGCGCAGCAAGACATCGGCTCACCCGTGCTGGACGGCTATATGTCGCGGCAGTGGATGATCGATTTCTTGCGTAACCCGGCAGACGAGCGGTTTTATGGCGACCTGAATGATCGGATGCCGGCGTTTGCGCCGCACGATAATCCGCAGCTCAATCAGTTGGACGATCAGACGTTGGGCTTGATTGTCGATTGGTTGCGGGGGGACTGGGTGCGGGCGAAACCTCAAGCGGCGGGAGACGCTGGCAATCATTAGCGGTGCTAGCTAGCTGGCAGGGTTGTTGTAATCGTTAAAGTTTAACGTTGCCGCTTGCCGATGATTTTCGAGAAGCCATTCCCCTCTTCTCGGAAGTGATAGCACGCTTATGTGGTGTACTGATTGCCAACAAGACGTGCCGGCGGTCGTCCGTTCGGCGCGCGAGCCTTTGGTTTGTCCGCGCTGCCAGCAAGAGTTGGCTCCTGCAGCAGCGACTGTTCCGAGTGATGCGGGCATTGCTTTGGAATCGTTTGACCAGCCTGTTGAAGATAGCCTTGCGCCGCCCATTGATTGGCTGGCGCAGGAAGAGACGCGGCAGCGTTTGCGCGCGATCGACCAAAAACTTCACGCGCCGCACCGACAAGAAATACCGAAAGTAGCTGTGACGCGAGCAGGGTCGACGCCGTTGTCATTCGCGGCGTCCCAGATACCGCTGCAAACCGTGACACACCGCGCGGCGGCTGAGCCGACAGCGGGCCAAAGGCCTACCAAAACTTCTTGGTCGCTCAGTTTGCTGCTGAGCGTTGGCGTTCTCACCTTTTGCGGTGGTGTTGGATTGCTCGCCTGGTCGACGGCGTTTCAGTTGCCGCTGCTTTGGCAGCAAGGCATGACGCTGACGATTGGTGCCGAGGGGTTGCTCATTCTTAGCCTCACCTGGATGGCTGCGAGGCTGTGGCGCAATGGTCGGCGCGTGAATCGTCAACTGCACGGCGTCGATCAGCAATTGGCCGAGATCGAACAGATAACCGGCGCGCTCGCTGGTAGCCAAGTAGCGTCGAGCCAGCACTTCTATCACCACGCCAGCCAAGCGGCAAGTCCGCATATGCTGGTGTCGAATTTGCAGGGGCAGGTCGAGCAATTGGCGGCACGCTTGTAGCCCCCGGCTCTGCCGGTGGGCAACAACAGGCTTGTTTCAGAGATTCGAGGTCGGTAAGATGGAATTTGAGTGGGACGCTGATAAGGCAAGAATCAACTTCGAAAAACATGGCATTTCTTTTGCACATGCCTCGACGGTATTTGGCGATCCTCTGTCGTGCACTTTTTATGACCCCGATCATTCAGAGAATGAGGATCGATACATTACCATTGGGGCATCAGCGGATGATTCGCTGCTGATTGTTTCGCACACAGATAGAGACGACAGCATACGAATCATTAGTGCTCGCAAAACAACTCGTCCTGAGCGAAAGATTTATGAAAATGGTTAATGCAAAAAATGATGAGCTACGCCCCGAATACGATGAATCGGAGCTGAAAGGCGGCGTTCGCGGAAAGTATGCTGACAGATATGCAGCCGGGACGAACATCATCCGCATCGCCCCCGACGTTGCAAAAAAATTCCCTGATGAAGAGTCCGTCAACGAGGCACTGCGGTGGGTGATTCGCCTCGCCGAAGATGCTGGGCGTTTTACCAATCTTTGAACTTATGCACTAACAATTTCGACAGGACCGGCTCTATGAAATTGATCGCAATAAGCCTTATTGTTCTTGCCGGAGCCATCATGGCAGCAGCAGGAACACTTGCCGAATCAATGCCTGACGTAAAACGCTGGAGTATTGTCGACGAATGCGGCTTGGCCGTCGTCGCTGTCGGCATAGTGCTTTTCGTAGCACATTTGCAAGGCAAGCAGGAATAGCTTACTGCTACGTCACGCGCCCGGCGATTTCCTCAACCACGTCATCAATTTTTACGCGCCACTGCTCCAGTGTATCGCGGTCGCGGATGGTGACGGTTTGGTCGGTGAGGGTTTGGCCATCGACGGTGATGCAATAGGGAGTACCGACTTCGTCTTGGCGACGGTAGCGGCGTCCGATGGCTCCGCCTTCGTCGTAGAAGGCGGGGAATTGCTTTTTCAGGGCACGGTAGATGTCTTTGGCGATCTCGGGCATGCCGTCCTTCTTCACCAACGGAAAAACAGCCGCCTTGATTGGCGCGATGCGCGGGTGAAATTTCATCACGATGCGAGTCTGCATTTTTCCTTTGTCGTCGGGCTGCTCGTCTTCGGTGTAGGCTTCGCACAAAAAGGCGAGCGTGGCGCGGTCGGCGCCGGCGGATGGCTCGATGACGTGCGGCGTAAAACGCTCGTTGGAGACGGGGTCGCGATAGGTGAGATCGCGGCCGCTGCCTTTGTACTTCGGTTTTCCCTTCTCATTCAGCTCGACTTCTAGCGGGCAGCTGTTTGGGTCGAGTTTGCCTTCCATGTGGCTACGCAGATCGAAATCGCCGCGGTGAGCGATGCCTTCGAGTTCGCCGTATTCGCCTTCGGGCAAAAACGGAAAGGCGTATTCGATGTCGGCGGTGCCGGTGCTGTAGTGGCTTAGCTCGTCGGGGTCGTGATCGCGCAGTTGCAGCCGCTCGCCGGCGAGGCCGAGGTCTTGGTACCACTTAAAGCGGCAGTCACGCCAGTATTTGTACCAGTCGGCCGACGAGTCGGGGTGGCAGAAGAACTCGATTTCCATCTGCTCGAACTCCCGCGACCTAAACGTAAAGTTGCGTGGCGTGATCTCGTTGCGAAAGCTTTTGCCAACTTGGGCGATGCCGAAGGGAATGCGAACGCGGGTGCTGTCAACGACGTTTTTGAAGTTGACGAAGATGCCTTGGGCCGTCTCGGGGCGGAGGAAGACCTTGTTGTCGTCACTTTTAAGTGGGCCAGCGTGGGACTCCAGCATCAAGTTAAAATCACGGGGTTCGGTAAGTGTGCCAACACGTTTTGCACCTGGGCCAAGGACGTTCTCGAAGTTGCTAATTGTCTCAAACGATACGACTTCGCCTTCCCATTGGAGTTTGCTAGCGTCTTTAGATCGGATATTGAATGCTTTCAAAGCGGCTCGTTCAAGATCGGCTAGCTCTTCTTCGGCTTCAGCTTTAGTTAGAACGAAAACCTTCTCGAATTCTTGTGGCTTCGCTTCGATGGTGCCGGCAGTGAGCTGCTTTGTTTGCCCTTTCGCTTTTTTCCCAGTGCAGGTAACCCAACGTCCGCGCAACTGGTCGTATCGAAATCGTCCGTTAGTTTCTCGGCAGTCGACCATCATGTCTGCGAAGAGGTCGAAGTGCCCCGAGACCTTCCACACCTGCGGGTGCATAATAATCGAGCAGTCGAGGCCGGTCATTTCGTGGGTAGTCGGCGCGCCGTCGGCGATGGCTAGCTCGTCGTGGGCGGTGACCATGTCTCGCCACCAAGCGTCTTTGATGTTCTTTTTCAGCTCGACGCCAAGCGGGCCGTAGTCCCAAAAGCCTTGGATGCCGCCGTAGATTTCGCTTGACTGAAAGAGGAACCCTCTGCGTTTGCAGAGAGAGACGAGTTTTTCCATTTCCATGGGAATGCTGCTTCTATGGAGGGAATCTTGAAAGAAAAAATCACGCAAAGGCGCGAAGACGCAAAGAAAAACGCTACCACCTTCTTTTTCTTTGCGTCTTCGCGCCTTTGCGTGAGAAATTGAGTACTTACAAGCTGGCCATTCTAGCTTCGGAATCGCCTAGTCGTCTATGGGAGCTTGATTTGGCCGGTGGTGTGGTCTAGTTCAGGGACGATGTTGTGGGCGTCAAGCTGGGCGCAGAATTGAAGATCGTCGTCGTAGCCGAGGGCGAGCAGGTTTTTGCCGCCGAGGGTGTCGCGTAGCTCGTGGGCGAATTGCTCGCTGGGCGTGCGCCCGAGCGCGCGGGCGGTGGTGAGGAGTTCTTGCCATTCGCGGCTCGCCGCGTCGCACCATTCGTTGGTACTGCGATTCTTGTGAAGGGCTTGGAGCTGGCTGGCGATGGCGCCGGCGGCCAAAATGTCTTCGCGGGTCACTTTGCCGCCGGTGCCGGCGCAGAGGATATCGATGCGCGGGGCGCTGGCGACCGCGTCAACGATCGCTTGCCGGTTGATGGCGGCGCCAATCAGCACTCGCTCGGCCAGCCTCGCATGGGCGAGGGCTTTGGTGCCGTTGGTCGAGGTAAAAAGCACGGTCTGTCCGAAAACGCGCTCGGCGGTGTAGTCGAGCGGCGAATTGCCGAGATCAAAACCTTCGATCGGCTGGCCGCCCCGTTCGCCGCCGAGGAGGATTTTGCAACGCTCGCCATGTTTATTGACGTGGGCAGCTGCTTTGGCGAAGGTTTCGTCGATTTCGAGGCTGGGGATGACGCATTTTGCGCCGGCGGTGAGGGCTTGGCAAATGGTCGTTGAGGCGCGCAGCAGGTCGACCACGATCACGGTGCTGTCGGCGAGGTCGGATTCGGCGACGAAATGCGGCAGATAGTGGACGGCGATTTGTGGCATGAAGTTAATTGTGCGGATAGCTTTCGGTTAGCGCTAGCAGAGCGGCTATTCTAATGCGATACTGCTCAAGAAAGAATGGGTGGTTAAGAATAGGACGCGGAGGGACGCGGATTTAGCGGATGAACGCGGATCCCCCCCGTCCAATCTTTCTTTATCGGTGCTAATCCGTTTCATCTGCGTCCCTCCGCGTTCTATTTTTTACGAAATACCATTTCACCATGACGACGGTTGATAAATCTGCTCCTCGCGTGCGGAAGATGTTTGGGGAGATCGCTGGGCGGTACGATTTTCTGAATCATTTGCTGTCGCTCAACGTCGATCGCTACTGGCGGTGGCGGACGGTGCGGAGTGTGCCGCCGAAGTCGGGGATGAAGATTCTTGACGTTTGCACTGGCACGGGCGACTTGGCGCTGGCGTATCATCGGGCGGCGGGCGGCCAGGCAGAGATCGTAGGAGCTGATTTTTGTCATGAGATGCTGGTGCTGGGTCGGCAAAAATCCGTTAAGTCGGGAGCCAACGGTGCAGTCAATTTTGTCGAAGCCGACGCGATGAAGATTCCGCTCGAAGACGATCAATTCGACATCGTGTCGGTCGCCTTTGGTTTGCGGAACGTCGCGGAGACCGATGTCGGGCTGGCCGAGATGGTCCGTGTTTGTGCCCCCGGCGGACAGGTGGCGGTGCTGGAGTTTTCGTCGCCCGAATGGCAGCCGTTCAAGGCGGTTTATGGTTGGTACTTTCGCAACGTGCTGCCGCGAATCGGCCAGCTACTCGCCCGCAATGCCCAAAGTGCTTACAATTACTTGCCCGAGAGTGTCGGTCAGTTTCCCCAAGGTGAGCAATTGGCCAAGCGAATGCGAACGGCGGGACTGAGCGAGGTTTGGTATCGCGGGCTAACGCTCGGGGTGGCAACATTGTATGTTGGAAAAAAAGGCGAACCGCATGTTGGAAAAAAAGCGAACCGCGACCGTAAGGGACCGGAGAGAATAAAGAAAAAATAACCGGCGAGCTACGCCTCGCCGAAGTTAACAAAACAGAACCACTATGAACAAAAACATTTGCGTGGGAATCACGGGAGCGAGCGGGGCCGTTTACGCGGTTCGCTTAGTGGAAGTGCTGTTGGCTACAGGACACGATGTGCATTTGTCGATCAGCCCGAGCGGCGCGCAAGTGATCGACGAAGAAATGGGGCTGAAGGTCAACCTCAAAAAATTCAAAGCGTCCGACTTGATGCTCGACAACGTGGCGTCGGCCGAGGATAGCAAGATTCGATTGCTCCAGGTGAGTGCCGGCATTGGCACGGCCGACAGCAATGTGCTCTCCGCCGAAGCAGGTCGTCTTGGCGAGTTACACTACCACCACTTTCAAGATTTGAAAGCTCCGACCGCCAGTGGTTCGTTTTTGACGATGGGGATGGTCGTTTGTCCCTGCTCGGGCACGACTCTCAGCGCGATTGCCCGCGGCGCAGCGAGCAGTCTCATCCAACGTGCCGCCGAAGTGCATCTCAAGGAACGGCGCAAGCTGATATTGGTGCCGCGCGAGACGCCGCTGTCGTTGCCGCATATCGAGAACATGCGTTTGGCGACGCAAGCCGGGGCGGTGGTAATGCCAGCTTCGCCGGGCTGGTACCACGGCGTGACGACGCTGCGCGACTTGGTCGATTTTATGGTCGCGCGGGTTTGCGATCAGCTGGGCGTGGATAATTGCCTGATGAATCGTTGGGGGCAGGAATGAATCACGCAAAAGCGCGAAGGCGCAAAGAAAAAACAGCATGTCCTTTGCGCCTTCGCGCCTTTGCGTGAGGCTTTTTTCGTATGTTCAAAACCATCAATCATCTCCTTTCGCTGATCCGCTTCAGCCACACAATCTTCGCGTTGCCATTCGCGCTGTTGGCGGCGGTGACGGCTTGGCGATTACGAGCGATTGAATTCCCGCAAACTGGAAAGGTTCATACGCTTAGTGTAATTGGTGGTAGTTCGGGCCCGACGGTAGTTTTCATGCAAGTAGGCCCCTTTCCATTTGCCATCCGTTGGCAGGAACTTCTCGGCATCTTGCTCTGCATGATCACCGCGCGCAGCGCCGCGATGGCGTTTAATCGGTTGGTCGATCGCAAGATTGATGCTGGGAACCCACGGACAGCGCAGCGCCACCTCCCAGCCGGCATCTTGAGTGTGTGGCAAGTAACCGCCTTCGCGCTCGCATGCGGCGCGGCCTTTATCGCCAGCACGCTACTTTTTCTGCCGAACCGATTGCCGCTCTACCTCTCGGTGCCCGTGTTGGCATTTTTGTGCGGTTACAGCTACACCAAACGGTTTACCTCGCTCGCCCATTTTTGGCTTGGCACAGCATTGGCGATGTCACCGGTGGCGGCTTGGATTGCCATTCGCGGCGAAGCTGTGCTGGCAAATCCGATTGATTTGTTGCCGGCGCTGGTGCTTGGCGGGGCGGTGGCAGCCTGGGTGACGGGATTTGATATCATCTATGCCTGCCAAGATTTTGAATTCGACTGCGAGGCCAAGCTGCAGAGCGTGCCTGCGCGGCTGGGGATTGCTTGGGCTTTGTGGCTGGCGGCCGGTTGTCACGCGGTGGCGGTGTTGCTGTTGGCGGTGTTGCCGTTGGTGTTTCCGCCGTTTGGGGTGTTGTATTGGGCAGCCGTTGTGGCGGTGGGGGGATTATTGGTTTACGAGCATGCGGTGGTTCGCCCCGATGACTTGGATCGGGTGAATACGGCCTTTTTTAATGTGAATGCAGTGATTAGTTTAGGTCTGTTTGCGGTTGGAACCCTAGACCTGTGGCTGGGGGGTGGGTGATAATGGAATTTCCTCTACGGTTAGGGCCCCCTGAAGTTAGGAATACTTATGGTCGCGTTCGTCAAAGACAAAATTCTAGAGATTGAGGCGTTGTGCGTGCAGCACGGTGTTACGAAGCTGGAGTTGTTTGGATCGGCCGCAACCGACAAATTTGATGAAGCGACGAGTGATCTTGATTTTTTGGTCGAGTTCGAGCGGCTAGAGTCTACAAATTCTTTCCATCAGTATTTCGATTTTCTCCACGGGTTGGAGGATCTGTTCGGACGATCGGTTGATTTGGTGTGTGCCAAATCGATGCGGAATCCGTATTTCATCGAGACGGTCAACAAAAGTCGGACGCACATCTATGACAAATGATCCTCTCAAGTTCCTTGGCGATATGAAACTTGCAGCGGAGTTTGTTGTGAGTACCCTCGCTAATCGACAGCGTGAGGAGTTTGAGCAGGACCTCATACTCAGGTTTGCGATTGAACGAGAATTGATAACTGTTGGCGAGGCCCTGAACCAGTTACATCGGGTTGCCCCAGAAATTGCCCAGCAAGTAGACCGCTGGGAAGATATTATCGGATTTCGCAATATCTTGGTGCATGGATACGATATCCTGAACACGGATCTCATTTGGGATATTGCCAAAAAAGATATTCCGGGTCTGCTCGCGAAGATTCAGTTTCTACTGGAAGCCGATGGCTAGTCTCCCTTTCACTTTTAATAGCAAAAAGCATGTTACGCACATCTTCTCCAATTCTCCTACCGATCCGCGAAAAAGTCGAAGCGGGCGAGCGCCTGACGCTGGACGATGGTGTGCTGCTGTACAGCAACGACGTGCCGCTGCCCGAGCTTGGCGAGCTAGCCAATTTGGTGCGCGAACGCAAGAACGGCAATTTTGCGTACTACAACATCAACACACATCTGAATCCGACCAACATTTGCGTCTATCGTTGTACGTTTTGCGCGTTTCGATCGGACTTGCGCGACGCCAAGGGCTACGCGATGTCGGACGAGCAGATTTTGGCGCGCGGGCAAGAGGCCGTCAGCGCCGGGTCGACCGAGATGCACATCGTGGGCGGACTGCATCATCAGGCGAAGTACGATTGGTATCGCAACGTGGTGAGTTTGCTGCACGAGAATTTTCCGACGCTGCATCTCAAGGCGTGGACGCCGGTCGAGATCGATTGGTTTGCTCGGCAAACGGGCAAGTCAATTCGTTGGGTCTTGCAAGATATGATGGATGCTGGCTTGGGCAGTTGCACCGGTGGCGGGGCCGAGATTTTTCATCCCGAGGTGCGTAACCAAATTTGCGAGCACAAGGCGGACAGCAGCCGTTGGTTTGAATCGCATCGCACGGCTCACGAGCTGGGGCTGCGGAGCAACTGTACGATGCTGTACGGGCATATCGAAAAACCGTACCACCGGATCGACCATCTCATTCGTCTGCGCGAACTACAAGATACCTCGTTGCAGAAAGGTTGGGGCGGCTTTCAGACGTTCATCCCGTTGGCATTTCATCCGGAGAACACCGGCCTGAGCCACATCACTAAGCCCTCGGGGCCGATGGACCTGCGAACAATGGCGATCAGCCGCTTGATGCTCGACAATGTGCCGCACGTGAAAGCGTACTGGATCATGCTCGGCGTGGGGACTGCGCAAGTGGCGCTGTCGTACGGAGCCGACGACATCGACGGAACGGTTCGTCACGAGCTGATTTATCACGACGCCGGTGCCGAGACGCCAGAGGTGCTGAGCGTCGAGAAAATTCGCCGTGTGATTGAAGAGGCGGGACGCGAGCCAGTCGAGCGCGACACGCTATATCGGCGCGTCGAGCGGGACGAATCGGGTTGGCGGGTGGGCGAGGAAATTGCGGTGGGAGGATAAACTAAGAGCCCTCTGTAGCCCCTGGCTCTGCCGGGGGACGAGTCCCAAAACCGTTTAGCGGTGCTCATCCCCCGGCGGAGCCAGGGGCTACGTTGCGTTCTCAATCGCGCGACATGAACATTTGCAGGATGTACCAGAATAGCAGCGCGACCGAAGCAAACAATGCGAGCGAAGCGGCGACGTACTGGCTGGTGCGGTAGTGCAGCATGACATTCGAGGTGTCGTACAGGATGTAGGCACAAGCGAAAGCGATCATTGCGTAAGTAAAGATCGGGCCGAGTGCAAAATTAAACATGATGCCGCAGAAGATCAATCCCATTGCGGCAAAACCACCGAACATCAGTACGGAACGCAGGAATGAAAAATCTTTGCGAGTAACAAAAACGACAGTCGTCAACACAGCGAATAGTCCTAGTGTGGTAACCCCGGCTGTGGCGATGATTCCAGAGTGAAAGCGCTGGGCCATCCATAGCAGCGGCACCATCAGGATTGCTTGAGCAACGACATAGAGACTAAGTCCCAAGTATTGGGTGCTGAGTGAAGTAGATGACTGTGCCCATTTGTTTGCGATCCAGCTCACGAACATGAAGCCCCCGAGCATCATCATCCAACCATATCGTGTGCCAAGTACCGAATGAACCAGGGATTCAGTGATTGGCAAGTTTAACAATACGGCTTCTAGGAGGACAAAGGCCCCGATGGCTCCCGCTAGGTGCATGTACGTCTTGGTTATGAAAGAAGCCCGCTCGTCGACATCAGCTTGAGCTGCCGAGAGAAAGTTGGTGGCCAAATAGGGATTGTCTGCTTGGTTCATGATTGAACTCTCGATTTCTGCCTGAATGTGAAAAAGGTTCGAGGTAACAGATTTGGCTGCCTCTTCTTGGCAAGTCTAGCGTTTTTCAAGTTAATATCAAATCGGAGTTATTAGCCCCTCCTGGAACGTAACTGTCTAAAACGCTAGGATGTAGAGGTCTTTGGCCATTCCAGGCGTAATGGCTAAGCTTTTTAGGGGATTGGGCTTTTTGTAGTGACTGCCCCGGTATTTCGCAGCAGGAGAGAACCGATGGTGCAGCGACCTATTGTTATCAACGTGGGTAATCATGCGACGTTGTTGGTGCTGGGGCTGTTAGTGGGCGCCGTGCTAATGGCGGCTTGGAATGGCGTTGGCCGCGACTTCTCTCAAAGGGGAACCCAGATCCATGCCGCAGCGACGCATGGTGAGAGCAACTTTGCGGTTGCGACCGGCTTGATCGACGATCGGCTTGAGGCATTTTATTTCCTTGATTTTTTAACGGGCGATTTGCGTGCTGCGGCGGTGAGCCGACGGACGGGCGAGTTTGTGGCGTTCTTCGAGCGGAACATCCAACAAGATTTCACTGGACAAAGTAAGAACCCAAAATATTTGATGGTCACGGGGTTGGCGGACATCCCACGCGGGCGAGCCAACACACAAATTGGGCAGAGCTTAATTTATATCGCCGAAGCTTCCAGCGGCGAAGTTGCTGCTTACGCGTTGCCTTGGAATTCTAGTTTGAATGCTAAAGGCCAACCGCAACGCGGAGGGTTTATTCTCCTGGGCGGTGGTTCTTTCCGAACGACTTTTGTGCGTGATGACGAGTAAGTTTAGGTGAGGTGTTGGCGATGCAAATTCAAGTGAACGGCGAGCAGCGCGAAGTCGAGGCCGGAATGTCGATAGCCGAGTTACTCAAGCAAATGAAACTCGACCCTCGCTATTTGGCTGTCGAGCGCAACTTAGAATTGGTGCCACGCGCCGAACATGCCCAGACACCGCTTGCTGACGGCGACCGGCTGGAGGTCGTCACGCTCGTCGGCGGCGGATGAGGAATGTTAGAGGTAAGATTCCATATTTATGAACGCCCTTAAAGATCACTAATTAATTATGGCCACAGATATTTCCACCGCTGACACGTTAACCATCGGCACCCACACACTGCAAAGTCGGCTTGTTGTGGGGACCGGAAAATACGCCTCGCATCACCTCATGCAAGAGTCGCTCCAGCGTTCGGGGACTGATTGCATCACAGTCGCGGTGCGGCGCGAGCGGTTGATCGACGCCGAGGGCAACAACTTACTCGATTTCATCGATACTGACCGCTACACGCTGCTACCGAACACAGCGGGCTGTTTTACCGCCGACGATGCGGTGCGGGTCGCGCGGCTGGGGCGCGAGATTTTGTTAGGCTTAGAAAACCCAGGGGCCGATTGGGTGAAGCTCGAAGTACTGGCGGACACGAAGACATTGCTGCCGGACCCCGTGGCGACGATCGACGCAACTGAGCGGCTCGTGGCGGACGGATTTCAAGTGCTTTGCTATTCGACCGACGATCCGATTATTGCCCGGCGGCTCAAAGAAGCGGGTGCGACGAGCGTGATGCCTGCGGCAAGTCCGATCGGCTCGGGGCAAGGTGTGCTGAATCCGAACAACATTCGCATCTGCTTGGAATATCTCAAGGAAGGCGACCCCGACTATCCCGTCATCGTCGACGCTGGTGTCGGCACGGCGAGCGACGTGACGCAAGCGATGGAACTGGGCGTCGATGGCATTCTTTTGAACACCGGGATTGCCCACGCCCAAGACCCGCTGCGGATGGCCGACGCGATGCGGCTCGGCCTCGAGGCGGGGCGACTGGCGTACTTGTCGGGACGGATACCGAAGAAGCTCTACGCGACGGCGAGCAGCCCTGACGAAGGTGCGATTACGGCGAAGTTGCGGTAATCTCGTGCTCGCTGATCCAATGGAGGATATTTGGAAGTATCATGTCTGAAACCACTCAAAATTCAGACGCCGCTGCATTTGTCGCTCACTGGGCACGTGTGGGGCCATTGTTGGCTCATGCGACTCGACAAGAGCAGCGTCGACTCACCGAAGAGCAGCATCTTCATGCAGTTGCAAATGTCTTGGAGCTTGCCAGACCGGATTCTACTCAGAGCAAGACAAGCGGCCTAGTTGAGCAACAGTGCCTCTTCATGAAAGGGCGAAAATGATCGAGGTTCTGCAGGCTGCACGTGAGGTACAGGAATTCCTGGAACAGCGTGAATGGAGTTTCGCGTTTATCGGAGGCATCGCTGTCAATCGTTGGGGGCGCGCCCGCATGACTAACGACGCCGACCTCTGTTTGTTCACAGATTTTGGTAACGAAGCTTCCTTTAGGCGAGCGGCAGATAGGTTTTTACCCGTAGGATAGGCTTCCAGCCTGTCGGTCAAGGCACCACGGACAGGCTGGAAGCCTATCCTACGGTAAATTCTCATTTGCCGTTCGCCTTATTGACGCCCTGCTTGAAAATTTTACTCCGAGACGATCTGATGCGAAAGAGTTCGCTTTATTGAGTCGTGTTGTGTTGTTAACCTCGAAGAAAGGATTTGGCGTCGATATATCGCTCGGTGCCTTTAATTTTGAGCGAAGCGCTATCATGCGCAGTTCATTATTTCGTTTTGATGAAGATGTCGAGTTGCTAACGGTGTCTGCTGAAGACCTCGTTGTCTTTAAGGCTTTTGCAGGACGTCCACAAGATTGGTTTGATGTAGAAGGAATTTTTAATCGTCAGAGGGCCTCCCTTGATATGGGCCTCATTCGTAAGGAGCTTACTCCCTTGTGTGAACTTAAAGAATCGCCCGAGACGCTCGTCCAACTCGAACAGATGTGGCAACCGTGTCAGGATGTGTAAGTCGACAGTATGGAAAATGCTAATCTCTCCGTCACCGATATCTTGGGTCCCGAGGGCTCGATCGCGCGCCGGTTGCAAAACTACGAACAGCGGCCGCAGCAACTAGACATGGCCGATGCCGTAGCGAAGGCGATTGCGGCGAAGGAGCATTTGGTTGTCGAGGCGGGCACAGGCGTGGGCAAAAGTTTTGCGTATCTGGTGCCGGCGATCTTGGCAGCGACGAAGCCACAGCCGGAGGGGAAAACGCAAGGTGCCAAAAAGCCTGACGATAACAAACCGAAACGGCCGTTGCGGGTGGTGATTTCGACGCATACGATCAGCCTGCAAGAGCAGTTGATTGCTAAGGACATTCCGCTGCTGAACAGCGTGATTCCACGCGAGTTTTCGGCGGTGTTGGTCAAGGGGCGACGGAATTACCTCAGTTTGCGACGGCTGCATACGGCGTTGCAGCGTAGCCACAGTTTGTTCGATAAGTTCGATTTGGCCGATCAACTGCGAGACCTGAAAACCTGGAGCGAGCAGACGAGTGACGGGTCGCTGAGCGATTTGCCCTATCAGCCGTTTCCGCAAGTGTGGGATGAGGTGGCTAGCGATCATGGCAACTGCTTGGGTCGCCGGTGTCCGACGCACAAAAAATGTTTTTATTATCAAGATCGTCGACGCGTGCAGCACGCCCAGTTGATGATTGTGAACCACGCCCTGTTTTTCAGCGACTTGGCGCTGCGCCGAAGCGGAGTGAGTATTTTGCCCGATTACGATGTGGTCGTGCTCGACGAAGCGCATACGATCGAGTCGGTCGCCGCCGACCATCTGGGGATTCGGCTGACCAGTGGTCAAATCGAGTATGTGCTTGGCCGGCTGTACAATGATCGCACTCAAAAGGGTTTGCTGGTGCATCACAACATGCGTGAGTTGCAGCAGATGGCCGATGGTTGTCGCATCGCGGCGGACGAATTTTTTGCAGATCTGATGGACTGGCGAGAATCGAAAGCACCGAGCAATGGGCGAGTTGGACTGCCGCTTGATATCGCCAACCGGCTGAGTGGCGAGCTGCAATCACTTGCCCGCGAAGTCAAAAAGGCCGGCGATGCCCAGAATGAAGAGTCGGAGCGGCAAGACTTTATCGCGGCACACGATCGGCTAACTGCACTGGCGGGCGAGCTGAATACTTGGCACCGGCAAAAGATTGATTCTGCCGTTTACTGGCTCGATAGTTTTATGACGCGACGTGGCGTGTCGCGACTCACTCTTTCTGCCGCCCCCATCGATGTTGGCCCCGCCCTCCGTGAACAACTTTTTAATGAGGTGCCCACGGCGATTCTCACGAGCGCAACGTTAGCGATTGGCAAGAACGATTCGTTCGACTTTTTTTGCGATCGAGTTGGGCTGGTGAAGAGCAAAACCTTGCGGCTCGACAGTCCCTTCGATTACCAAGAACAGGCCGAGCTGGTGACGATCCGTGGGATGCCCGACCCGAGCAGCGAACGCGAAGCCTACGAACGCGCGTGCGTCGAAATGATTCAGCACTTTGTGCGTGAGTCGGACGGGCACGCGTTTGTGTTGTTCACCAGCTACGAAATGATGCGCCGCGTTGGCTCAAGCTTGTCGTCGTGGCTGCGGTCGAACAATCTCAACTTGTTGAACCAAGCCGATGGCACACCTCGGACGCAGATGATTGAGCTGTTCAAAAAAGACTCGCGCGCCGTACTGCTCGGCACCGATAGCTTTTGGCAAGGTGTTGACGTGCCGGGCGACGCGCTGCAATTGGTGATGATCACCAAGCTGCCCTTCGGCGTGCCCGACCGTCCGCTGTTGGAAGCGCGACTCGAAGCAATCCGCGCCGCCGGCGGCCAACCGTTTAGCGAGTACCAACTTCCCGAGGCGGTCATCAAGCTAAAGCAAGGTTTCGGCCGTTTGATCCGCAGCCAAAGCGACCGGGGGAAGGTCGTTATTCTCGATCCTCGGATACGGACGAAATCGTACGGACGGGTATTTTTGGAGTCGCTGCCCGAGTGCCGACGCGCGGAAGTGAACTATGGGGCTTTGCAGAGCTGAAAAAAAACAAAAAAACAACCGAATTACTGGTTTCTGATGCGCGCCTTTGTTACGATGTTGTTGAGGTCACTGTTACGAAACCGTAGAAAAGGGGTTTTTTACGGGTAGCGACTTCGTCTTCTAGGTTCAGGGTTGGAGCACAGAGTTGGGGGAGTGCGGCACGGCGGGCCATCAAATGGGGTCTCATCTCTAACGATTCGTCGTCGGTCTTCGTCTGAAGATTTTGCAGAGGGCATCCTCTGTATGCGCGACCGGTTTGGTCCGTGCCGAGTGGTTGTTTGAACTCCTTTGATCAAACTTCTAGGTGCGGCTATTATGACGATCTCGAACAATATCTTGGACAAGGGCAATCCGTCCTATGAAATCGTTGGCACGAGTGTGCCGACAGAACGATTGCGAGCAGAGATTTCCCGGGTCGCGCCGTTCGACTCGAGTGTGCTGATCACCGGTCCTAGTGGTTCGGGCAAAGAGTTGGTTGCTCGTGCTTTGCACGCTCAAAGTTCTCGTGCTGCGGGGCTGTTTATCCCCGTCGATTGTGCCTCGCTGCTGGGCGAGCTGATGGCCAGCCAGCTCTTTGGGCATGTGGAAGGTGCTTTTACAGGTGCAAGCTACGCGGCTCTCGGTTGTTTTCGCGCCGCCGATCGTGGCACTATTTTCCTCGACGAAATCGGCGAATTAGAATTACCGTTACAGGCCCGGCTGCTACGCACCGTGCAAGAGCGAATTGTCACGCCGGTGGGTAGCCACGAAGGACAGCCCGTCGATGTGCGTATTGTGGCAGCGACGAACCGTGACTTAACGCAAGAAGTTGCTGCCGGTCGGTTTCGCGAAGATCTCTACTATCGGCTCAATGTCGTTTCTATCAGGACATTACCTTTACGCGAGCGAAAGGACGACATTCCTGAACTGGCGCAAAGTTTCTTGGTGAGTCTGGCCCAGCAAGGCCTGCCGATGTGTACGCTTTCTCCCGGCGCGTTAGAAGCGATACGAAATTATCATTGGCCGGGCAACGTGCGGCAATTGAAAAACTTTCTTGAGCAAGCAGTCATTGCCAGTGATACCGAGTTACTGACGTTGCTGTTCGTCCAACAATTACTGCCGCATGCTGACCGTGGTGAGGGCGTTTTACGCGAGGGTCCAGCAGATCCGCTGGGCACTTTGCCGGCAATTTTTTCCAGCCCTGGGCAGATCGACGACGAAAGCCCTTGGCCCACGCTGGCGAAGCTGGAACGCGATCACTTGCTTTATACGCTCGAATATACGTATTACAACCAAAGTGCAGCCGCGCGGCTGTTAGGCATCAGTCGTCAATCTCTTATTCGATTGATGAAAAAGTTTGCTATCCAAGTCCCGCGTTTACCTGGCAAACCGCTTCGTAAATAAGTAGTCGGCAATGCGTTTTCAATACTGTGATGTATTGTCAGACGCTTTCTGTGCGTAATCATTTCCATTAGCGTGCGTCCCCAAAAATCCGATCGGAATTTTTGCGTCATCTTGTCCGAATGCGGACAACTCTGTTGCTGAAGCGAACGCGTTTGCGAACCGATTGCGAACACTTTTGGTTTGTTTGCGGGCAGTCTTTCAGTGCGTAAATACATCACGAGAAATTTCCTTAGCGACGAAATAATTTCTTCTCGTTACGTATCCAAGAGTTACGACAAGTTGCGCGCGGTTGCGTGTTGGTTTGGTCCGCGTATTGCATTAAGTCCCTGCGTTGAAGTCGATCTCGTTGAGTCCGACTAGCAAATCACACTTTTGCAATTGAGTTGAACTAATGCCAATCACGACAATCAGAACCACAGATTTACTGGTGGTCGATCCGCGTCCGGACGACTACTTGGCGATGGCGAGCGAGGTGGAAGCTACTGAATTCCGCTTTCTTTACGCCACTACCGGTGACGAAGCGTTGCGACTTCCACGCAAATCACCGCGGGGACTCTGGCTTATCAACTTCCATCTGCCCGATATGACAGGCGCAGAACTTCTTGCTCTCGTTCGCAGTCGAGATCCCAACGTTGCTTGCATCTTAGTCGGCGACGTCTACGACCAAGCCGAAGAACTTTCTGCTCGTCAGCTTGGCTCCACTCTTTACGGCTGTAAGCCACCGCAGGCTGCTTGGCTGCCGTGCTTTGCCTGCTTTCATAAGCCCCTCGATCGCGATCACTTGGCCCACGGACCGCCAAGCACACGCGCCGCACCAACTAGTCATGCGTCGCGTGACGTCAGGTCTACTACGCAACAACACCTTTCTTGATCCAAACACTTAACCCTTCCATCTAAGGAGTGACTCATGGTTAATTTCAACAACAGCGAAGCGTTTGACTTAGATGATAACTACGGCGAACACGAAACTTTCGAGCGAATTCGCCCACAACGCGAAAGCCCTATGCCCGCCGGGCGGTGTCGATCGGCAGTTCGTGGCCGACGACGTAATAAGACGCCGAACCGCATACGTCGGGCTCCACAGCATTGCGGCGGCATGTCGTTTCGGCACGCCCGCAGGTGGCAATCTTAGTTAGTTCCTCAACCCCGCAAATGCACTGATCAACTCGGTGCCCATGTCGATTTTTCCAACGAGTATGAACGAGAATCACAATCACTTGGTCCAAACGCTGCCGATTGTGCCGCAGACTGTTTACACCTTCGATCCCATTTCTGAGCCGGCAACTCCTGCCATGACTAGCCTGAGTGGGTTGACGTTTGTGTTTCAGCGGCGACGAGCATCAGCGAAGTCAGGAGGTAGACGCATGTAAGGTCTCTCCAAGTTCATTTAATGCGGAATGCTTCCGCAGTTTTTCAAGTTGTTCACGTTGACTTTATTTTTACCACTTAATTACTTCAGGAGAACTATCATGTTCACATTCAAAAAAACGTTGTCCCTGCTAAGCTCCCTCGCTGTGGTCACATTTGCTAGTCAGGCTCAGGCCTTGCCAACGAAGGTAGTCCACTTGGACACGCCGGGGTGCGACACACTTTTCATTCCCGAAAACGTCGACGAAATTGGCAATGTAGGCGTATTTCCCGCTGACGAAGCCTTGTTTGCGACCGATCAGGGGTCAGCCAACTTTGCTCCCTGTCCCACGTCAGACATTGCTGGTTTTGCCGATCCTGTCGTCGAGATCAGGAACCTCTCGGGAAGAGATTGGCTCGAAGTTTGGTACGTCGCCAATCCAGAGACCACCATCACCAACTACGATGGTGAAGCCAACGACATCACCTTCGCGCCGCTCCAAGAAGCCTTTCGGATTGACAACGATATTTTAGATCCAGGTGGCATTAACCACTCGTTGATTTTTGAAAGCATCACACCCGACGGCATCTGGGAAAGTAATGAGTCATGGCGGTTCATACTGCAAGACTATACCAACTTGTTGGGTCTCTCGCCTGCCGCGATCAATTCGCTAGGTGTTGGCAACGCTTCGGGACCGGGTGCTGCGGGTTTCATAACTTCTTCGGGCAGCATCATCGGTATCACACAGATTCCTGAACCATCGGCCTGTTTGTTGATGGTGCTTGGCTTGGCGGCAGCTTCCATGTTCCGCAAGTCGGCCTGTTAGTTATTGTAGTCGACACGCTCTGTTGACAACCGCAAGTCATGTTCTTCCGCTTATCATGCGGATCGTGATGGCTACTGTTCTCTCGCTTTTTCTAATTCCAACCAATTATTTAAGGAATGATCTCATGAGATACTTTACTTTTTTCGCAATCGCAATCGTTACGTTGATGACTCCGATGACTGCCAAGGCCTACTTGGGCGGCTTTGAGCCGATCGATGGGTACGAAGACTTTCTGAATGATGTTGCCACCTACAACGCCGGACAGTACGGCGTCAACGCGGGCGGCGGCACCTATGTCAATATTCCGGACAACACTGGCCTGTGGACCAAACTTCAGGGGCCTCTTTTTCCCACACCTGGAACTGCTGGAGGAGTATCGTATGCCACGGGACACTTTGGCAGAGATCGTACGAACCCTAGTTCCTCAGATCTTGGCTTGGTCATTACCACCAACGCCGATGGTTGGGCTGGCGGAGCGCAGGAATACTCTTACATGCTCGACAATTTTGATCTGGGCGGTGTCAGCCCAGCCTCGACTGGTGGCGATGTAGTGCAGGTGTCGTTTTGGTCGTGTGCCCGCATTTTTGGGACAGGCGAAGGTGGCGGACTTGGCGCTGGCACGATCGGCGACACGGTTTCTTTTTACGATAGCAGCGGCAACCTGGGACTCGAAGTCGGTTACCGACAGCCTGGGACCACGACCGACTTTGCAGCGACTAACGTAGGGAGTTGGATTCAGTCGACCGTGTCGGTCAATCCCAGCACGTATCATCGCTGGGATGTCACTCTCGACTTGAATTTGCAGACGGTTTCGATTGATGTTTTCGAAGCAGGCACGCTGACGAGTTTGGTGAGCAGCGCACCGTTGATTTCACCGATGAGTAACCTTACCGAACTGCGCTTCGAGAGTACTGCGGGTGTCAATAACGCCAAAATTTGGTCGCTCGACGATTTCGAGATGTCTGTCCGTGCAATCCCTGAGCCTTCGACAGCGTTACTCGTAATGTTGGGATCGGTCGGTGGTCTGCTCTTGCGTCGACCCCGCCAGTAGAGCGAATTCTTAAACCGCGGTAAGAAATACAGTTCCAAGTCACTTTCCCAAAGGGTCTCCGATGTTTTTTTCAGTCAGTTACAAAAAGTTAACCATGCGTATAGCGGCGACTTTGTTGTTTGCTGCGATTACCTTGATCGGTGATCCAGTTCAAGCCGGCAAAATCACCGGCTTCGCTTGGACTGATGGTATTGTCTCGATTGCTGGGATCGCAGTTACCAATCCGCCACCATTCCCGAATAACGACGATGTCGTAGGCGAGGTCAACGAGTTGAAGGTGTTACAGAAAGACTATAAAGGCGTGACCTTCATCGACATTGAATTTACGGTCATGGATTCGGGTGGCGTCACGGAGTACGCGATTATCGAAGGTGTGCAAAACAATACGGGGTTGGATTGGTCCAGCTACCACGTTCAACTTGGGTTTGGCACAGGGGCCGATTTTGTGATGTCCCCCTCGGGCGATGGACTCGACTTTGATGCACCTTTTTTTGATTCGATCATTTCGTTTGATCCTGCTCCACTATTCTCGTTTCCTGCTGTCGCTCCTTCGGAAGATGTGATAGATGCCGATGGCGGGCCGGGTCAACCCGATTTTTTGTACAACGAGCCGTTTGTCTTCCACATCGATGTTCCCGACGGTATCACGTCGTTCACCCTTCGGCAGTTTCCTGTGGCAGTGGTGCCCGAACCGTCCAGCATTGCGCTGTTGTTACTTGGGTTGGCTTCGCTGAAAACAATCCGACGTTAATTCCTTCTTTTTTGGAGATTTCCAATGTTTAGCTTCCGAACAGTCTTGATGTCGCAAATGGTTGCTTTGATGTTGTTGAGTTCCTCGACTTTCGCCCAAGGCACGGCCACGTCGCCATCAACGGCACATATCATCGATCCCAGTTCAAACATTGCATGGATCGGCGGTCCCAATGATATCATTAACGGTCCTGGACCCATTCCCATCGATCTGGACGCGAGCGGTGGTCCTTGGCGGAAGGCCATCTCGGCCGGTCCTGTTAGCGGTTACGGCGGGGGCAGCTTGTTCTTCCGAGAGACAATCCAAAACATTGGCACAGAGCCCTGGACCGACTGGCACGAGATCAACTTGAATAACGGTTCGCACAGTGCCTCGTGGGGGAGCGTCACGGATATGCGGATCAACGGTACATCGATTACGTTTAACACGACGATCAGCGGAAGCGGAACGGTGCTCGATCTCGACACTTTTTCTCAGCCAGTGCTTCCGGGCGACGTGCTTGAGATTGATAAGCAGCTCGGTCCCATGACATCGCAATTTGTGGGGCCAAACACGCTGGTAACATCATTGCTAGAATTCCCTACCACCAATGTCCCTGAACCCTCGACCATGCTGCTGTCCTTGCTGGGCGGCATCGGTTTATCGACTTTGCGGCGAGGCTCGTCCTGCTAACGATCCGCGGCTAGTTGACCCCCCTCCGAATCGTACTTAAACTGAATGGTTTAGGGGGTTTCCGGCGATAGCCGAGCCCTGATCTCTGACCTCCGGCCCCTGGCCTCTTGCCGATGCTTGCTAAACGTGTGATTCCCTGTCTCGACGTCGACCGTGGTCGGGTGGTGAAAGGGACGAATTTTGTGAATCTTCGCGACGCGGGCGATCCGGTCGAGGTGGCGGCTCGCTACGAGCGTGAAGGGGCCGACGAGTTGGTTTTTTTGGATATTTGTGCCAGCCACGATGGGCGCGACATCATGCTCGACGTGGTGCGCCGGACGGCGGAGCAGGTGTTTATGCCGTTTACTGTTGGTGGCGGGATTCGGACTTTGGAAGATGTGCGGCTATTGATTCAAGCGGGAGCAGAAAAAGTGAGCATCAACTCGGCTGCCGTGCGAACGCCCGAGTTGGTTACTGAGGTGAGCCGAGCATTCGGCTCGTGTGCGACGGTGGTGAACATTGACCCGAAACGTGTGCAACGGGATGGGCGAGAAGTGTGGGAAGTTTTCATTAATGGCGGCCGTATTGGTACTGGGCTAGAAGCGGTGGACTGGGCGCGGCAGGTGCAGGAGTTGGGTGCCGGCGAGATTGTGTTGACGTGCATGGGTGCCGACGGCACGAAGGCGGGATACGATTTAGAGATCACTGCCGCCGTGAGCGAAGCGGTTTCGATACCTGTAGTGGCTAGCGGCGGGGCAGGGTCTCCGCTGCACATGGCCGAGGCAGTGACGACCGGCAAAGCCGACGCAGCACTGGCAGCCAGCATTTTTCATTTTGGCGAGTACACGATTCAAGAAACCAAACGCATCATGGCCGAGCATGGCGTAGCGGTGCGGCTGGTTGCTTAGTTTTAGGCGAAAAATAGAACGCGGAGGAACGCAGATTAAACGGATTTTCGCGGATCAGCCGAATGAAATAGGAATAGAAAACGGCCAAGTTTTGAATTGAGAGTTTGAGAATAATTAAGCCTGTAATCCTTTTATCTGCGTGAATCCGTAAAATCCACGTTTATCCACGTTTATCCGCGTCCTATTTTTTTCTTCTTCACACGACTGAAGAGTAGAAAACATTATGCCATCAAAATCCTCGATCAACGAATCGGACTACGACAGTTTTGTCGCGCGACATACCGACCTGGAAGTCAACAAGCTGTTTAAGGCTTGCGTGAAGTTTGAAGCGAGCGACCTGCATCTCAAGGTGGGCCGACCGCCGATGTTGCGTGTCGACGGTACGCTGCGTCCGATGGATCGTGCGCCGATCGACGACGAAGAGATGGTGCGGCTTTGTTTTCCGCTGATGAATGAGCGCAGCCGCAAGATTTTCGACCATGACGGCGGGGCTGACTTCGCCCATATGCTGGAGGTGGACGGGACGAATTGGCGGTTTCGTGTGAATTTGCTCCAGCAACTGGGGCACATCGGCTTGGTCGCTCGGCGGGTGAGTAGTTGGATTCCCGACTTTGAAGGACTGAACCTGCCACCTTCGATGGAGCGGCTTTGCACCTACGACCAAGGCATGGTGCTGCTCGCAGGAGTAACCGGTTCGGGCAAGAGTACGACGATCGCCTCCATGCTGAATTGGATCAACGCCAATTATCGTAAGCATATATTGACGCTTGAAGATCCGATTGAATTTGTGTTCACCGAGAACAAGTGTTTGATCAACCAACGCGAAATCGGTTTGGATGTAATCGATTTTGAGATCGGCATGAAGCACGCAGTGCGAGAAGACCCCGACGTGATGTTGGTGGGCGAAATGCGTGACAAAGAAACATTTATGACGGCGATCCACGCCGCCGAGACGGGTCACTTGGTCTTCGGGACGATCCACGCCAGCACGGCGGCGTCGACGATTGGTCGTATTTTGGACCTGTTTCCGCAAGAGATGCACGGCGCGCTGCGTAGTGCAATCGCGATGAACATGAGGGGCATTGTCGCCCAAAAACTGCTCAAATCAATCAAGCCCGGTGTCGGGCGGGTGCCGACGTGCGAGATCATGACCTTTTCGCCTACCGTCAGTAAGTTGATCCTCGAGGAGCAAGATCACCGCCTGGGGGATGCGATTCGCGTTGGGGCAGAAGACGGCATGCAAGATTTTACACAGAGCTTGAAAAAGTTGGTCGACGAGGAGTTGATTGACCGCGAAGTGGCATTGGAAGTGGCGCCGAATCGCGAAGCATTGAAGATGGCACTCAAAGGAATCGACGTTTCGCAAGGCGGTATTATCTGATGCACCTGTTGTTAGGATCACGTTTGTTTGGATTGCGATTATCAACGGCCAGAGTTTCTTTTCTGGCTTTGGCAGTGGCATTTTGCATTTCAATTCCGCAGACAGTGTGGGCGCAGGTTGGGCTTGCTGACGTTAATGCGGCGGGGGCGATCAATGCCGAGCTGGAGGGGAATCGCTCTCGCAAGATAGCCAAAGATTCCGAAGAGCATCGTCCGGAGGGTAATAAGCGGAATGCTGAGAATAACACGGCTAAAGGACAAGCGGCCAAGGGCGGTAAATCGTTCGCACAGCAGGCGAAGGAGACCAAGTTTCGGCTTGTGCCGCTGTTGAAACTGCTCGGGCTTGGCTTGCTGGTAGTGATGTGGGTCCGTGCTGGCGATTGGGTGAATCAAGACGTCCAGATTTACGGATTGGGCTGGTACAAGTGGAATCATATTCTCTACGCCCCGTTTGCGTTGGTTGCGGTGGTGCTGTTTTTCGTGCCGTTGGCGATGGCTATCAAGGTGCCAATTCTACTGGTGATTTTTCTCGCAACCTGGGTTCCCTATGTGCTTGTCCACAACAAGAATGTCCAGCCGCACCAGACGGTGCTGACGGGATCTTGGTGGCGGCATGTGTTTGCAATGGTGGCTGGTGCTGCGGGAATCAAGATGAGCGCCGATCGGGTGGCCGAATACGAGAAAGGTGTTGCCGTCGAGCTGATGGCGATGGGCGCTGAGGATTCAACGACGGACAATGCCAATTTGCTCTCGGCTCGCAACTCTCCGGGCTATTTGTTGGTGAAAGAAGTCATTGCCGAGATGGTTGATCGTCGGTGCGATCGGGCGATGTTCGACTTTACCAAGCAGGCGGTCAACGTTCGTCACGAGATCGATGGCATGTGGCACAATGGGGAAGCTCGCGAGCGCGAGGCGAGCGATGTGATGCTGGCGGTGATGAAGACGTTAGCGAATCTTGACGTGAAAGATCGTCGCAACAAGCAGGCAGGGCAGTTTGGTGCGAAATACAGCGGGAAGAATTATTTTTGCTCGCTGGTGAGCCAGGGAGTTGCGACTGGCGAGCGAGTGATTATTTCTCGGACCGGTAAGAAGCAGCATTTTACGACCTATGCCGAATTGGGTATGCGCGAAGGGCTGCGAGAAAAGTGGGAAGAGCTAATGGCTTTGGACCAGGGGCTGCTGATTCTTTCGACCATGCCAGGCGGTGGTCTGACGACAATCACAGACGTCTCGCTGGAAGAGACAGATCGCCTGATGCGAGACTTTGCTTCGATCGAAGAGGTCGATCATCGAGAACGAGAAATCCAGAATATAAGCACCACAACCTACGATGCGTCTGCGGGCGAGACGCCAGCAACAATTTTGCCGAGGCTGGTTCGCAATTACCCAGACGTTTACGTCTGTCGCGACATGGTGAATGTCGAAACGACGGAAATACTTTTTAAGGAAATCAAAGACGAAGACCTTGTAATTACCACCGTACGCGCACGAGAGGCGGCGGAGGCCTTGTTGCGAATTTTGCAAATGAAAATGCCGGCTAAGGAATTTGCATCGGCGGTGAAGGCGGTGCTTTACCAGCGCATGATACGTTTGCTTTGCCCCGAGTGCAAAGTAGGCTACACACCTCCGCCTGAAACACTACGTAAATTGGGCATTCCGACTGGAAAAGTCGAACAGCTCTATCGTCCGCCCAAGGGCGAGGAACTCGACAAGCCTTGCATGGCGTGCCAAGCCTTGGGCTACCAGGGCCGGACCGGTATTTTTGAATTATTGATTGTCACCGATCAGATGAGAGAGATTCTTGTGAAGCAGCCGAAGCTGGATCTCTTGAAAAAGGCCGCTCGAGCGTCGCGCCAACGGTCGTTACAGGAGGAAGGCGTACTGTTAGTCGCCAAGGGCGAGACTTCGTTGCCCGAATTGATGCGTGTGTTGAAAAATTGAAGAAGTAGTTTTGAGATTCGAGTTGTGGGTAGTAAGCAGGCTTTGCGACCGCAACTCGCGAATTGAGGCCCAAGAAACTTCAGGGATAATTATGCTTTTATTATTGGTTTTGCTTGGATTCCTATTCTTCGCTGCACTGGCGATGTGCGTCAGCGAAGGATTGTGGAATAACACAATTTTATTGATTTGCATTCTAATCAGCGGCACAGCTGCTTCAGTTGCTGGGGTGCCGATGGGAGCGATGGCCTTTGAAAAAGCGGGGCAGGACGATTCCTTTGCTTGGTATTATGTGTTTGCTGGAATGTGGGGTGTATTTGCTTTGACCTTATTGATCCTACGAACCGTGGTCGATAAAGCTTCCAAAATCCGAGTCCGATATCTGCCCGTGGTAGAGAAGCTGGGTGGCATTTTGATGGGATTGGTTGTGGCCGTGATGATGACGAGCTTTGCAGCGTTTACGCTGTTGTACGGACCTATCAAAGCGGGTGAGTGGAAGACGAGCGATGCGAGTGAGTCGCAGGTGAGTGCGTTTCAGAACATAACACGTCCTTTCTATTCGGTATCCAAACCTTTTGCCAAAGCGGAAAAAGTCGACTTTTCTTACTACGGCAAGTGACCCATTTTTTTGGTGGTCGGCCTCCCTTGTCTTTGTGTCCTTCCTTTCATTACACTGCTGGATGTGATGGCTACAACAACACCTACTTCTTCTGATACCCGCGACGACGATACGCGTAGCCTTGATACGACCGGCTATAATGCTGACGAGTTGGGGCAGTATCGATCGCTGAGTACACTGGCTGTCATTGCCTTTGTGCTTGGGCTCTGTTCAGCAGCGATGTTTGCCGGGCCGTTGATGGTTGTTGTACCGTTGGCGGCTGTAGCGGCAGCACTGTTGGCCTTGAAGGGGATCGCCTCTTCGGAAGGGGGCGTGTCGGGAGCTTGGCTGGCACGTTGGGGGCTAGCATTAGCAATCTTTTTTAGTGTGGCCTCCGCCGCACATATCAAAGTCCGTGATAACCTCTTGCAGCGACAAGCCGATGATGTAGGCCGGCAGTGGTTGTCGCTGGCTGCTGAGGGACGTTCAGAGGAAATGTTGGAGCTGATGACCGAGGTTGCCATCGACAAGGTCGCCCCTGCTTCAGGTGCGGGACAGATGTCCGTCTTTGGTAGTATTTTTTCTTCAGCGCTGCTGCGTCAAGATCCCCTAGTGGTGAAACTGAATGATTTGCAAGAGGTTGTCGCAGCAAGTTTTCGGCTTACTGATGCAAGTGTCAGTATCAAAAGCAGGCCTCCCCAAGCCGTTTTTCGGTACACTGCCAGCTGCCCCGGGCAAGAGCAGCAATTGTGCCTGCTGGTACTGAAACGCTATCGGAATGCCGACCTCAATGTAATTTGGCTCGTCGATTCATGGACACTCGAATAGTGTGGTCATCTCAGTTGTGACCACAAATCCCGGACGAAAATAGCTTTCGGATTCGATTCATTGGCGCCACTCGGTTGCCACGAGAAATACGGCCTGCGTAATCTTTTAGCAGGAGGCAGACTTTGCTGGTTAGTGAAGTTTTGCAAAGGAAGCTAACTAGGTGTAGTTGGCAAGATTTCCTGCCGCTGGCACACTTTTTGATTATTGGCCTTTGCTGATCATTGGTTGGAATTGCCGGTAGCAGGTGTCGTCTTGCTGACACGAAGGCCAAAATCCCGTGTAACCATTACATCTGGGAAAGCTTACCAGGAAAGCTGCTTTTCGCGGAGTTTTTAGCGTCTTTTGCGGTCTGACGGCTTGATCTTGCTCGACGCGCGGGACGATGAATGATTCCGAGGCGGATGAACTTTCCGCAAACGCAGGTCTCCGAGTCAGACCCAGTCTGGGATCTGCGAGCTTGCACAACGATCCGTGTTTTGGCGTTTTCTGGTTGGAGCTGGATGACACGCCAAGGCAGTATAAGAAGGAGCTTCGAGGTGAAATTCAAATCATGGACAGCTGGAATCGCTGTGCTTACGTTAGCAACGGCACCCGTTTTTGCCGAAGATAGCCTAGCTCAGTGGTCTTACGATCAGATGGTAACCCCTGCTGGCTGCTGCGACAGTGGCACCGATTGCGGGGATGGCTGCGGCTGCGGGAGTGCTTGCGGTGGCGGCGGATTGCTTAGTGGCATAGGCGGAGGCTGGGTCGAGGGCTTTTCGCTGGCAGATTCTCTCGGTGTGAGTGCTTTTGATGTAGGTGGTTGGACGCAGTTTGGCAATACAAGTGAGCCAACTCTGACTTCCTCGACCGGTGGTGCTTCTTTCAATGACACCGAAGATCGATTGAATCTACACCAGCAATACTTTTACCTTGGTAAAAAGGCTGATGGCTCAAGGGGTTTTGATCTCGGTTTTCGCGCAGATTTTCTCTACGGCGTCGACGGTCAAAATGCTCAATCGTTTGGCAACCCTGCCGACAGCTTCGACGAAGGTTTTGACCATGGTAACTATGGTTGGGCTATCCCTCAATTGTACCTTGAAGCAGCGATGGGCGATTTCTCAGTGATCGTTGGTCACTTCTATACAATAGCTGGTTACGAATCGGTAATGGCTCCAGAAAACTTTTTCTTTAGCCACTCGTTGACCATGTTCAACAGCGAGCCGTTTACTCACACAGGTGTGCTTTCGACGTACACCGGTTTTGAAAACATCACGTTGTACAACGGTTGGACAACTGGCTGGGATAGTGGTTTCGATAGCGTCGCGAGCGGTAGCAACTACCTGGGTGGTTTCAGCGTTGGCCTAAGTGATTCGATTACGATGACTTACATCAACAACTATGGCAACTTTGGCGCAGTGAGCCAAGGATCTGACGACGATTACTCGCATACCCTCGTGTTTGACGTGCAATTGCGTAACAACTTGAGTTACGTCTTCCAGACGGATTACAAGAAGATCGATGGCCCGGTGCGTGATGAAGACATCGGGATCAACCAATACTTGTTCTACACTTACAATGATTATGTCAAGTTTGGAAGCCGCATCGAGTGGTGGCGTAACGATGGTGTCTCGAACTACGAGTACACCAGTGGTGCGAACATCCAGCTGCTAGACAACTTGGTCCTACGTCCTGAGTACCGTCAAGATTGGGTTCCTGCACTCGGCTTTGACGAAGAGATCGCAGCTGTCGATATGATTCTGACTTACTAAGTCGGGTCGTCTCCAACATCTCGAAGATTCCCCTCACTGGGGGTCAGCCTTCTCGAAGGTTGATCCCCAGTTTTTTTATGGAGTTACGAGGCGCGCGTTACGAGGCGCGAGTAATTGTCGAGGCTTTGCCTTTCCTTTCACTCGCGCCTCGTAGCTCGTAGCCCGCGTCTCTTAGCTACTTTCTAACTCTGCCGGCATCCGAGCATGTCGAACACGATGTACAGGAACAGGCTGCTGCAACCAATGATCACTGGTGGGGTAAACATAAGAATTCTCCCTTTCCTTGGGACGAGCCCTTTCCAGAGGGCAATTTAGTAAATCCGTAAGCGACGGCCGTGAGGGCAAGGGAGAGCCACTATGCGGGTGCCATCAGTGGCAGCCCGTCTTTTGTGAAAAGCAACGTGGCTTCGTCGCTGGTAAAAGTAGCTTTGTGCAATTTCTATGCCGAGTGTACTGGAGTTCACACTTTGGCATCATTCGCAAGCCGCAGCTTGCTTGGGCCGCAGCGAGACGTCGACTTGAGTCAACCTTTCGATTTTGTTGAGAAAATCGGTGCTTAGAAGTCTTACAAAGTTGGGAAGATTTACACACGAAAGGTCAGTCTATCGGAGTTTTGAGCTCTGGGATATTAGCTTCAACACTAGCGAAACCATTCCCCGCTTATTCAGCCGCTTGTCAGTAGCAGCTTTTCGCGAGATAATGCGGGATTCTAGTCATCACGCTGGCGGAGACCCACGATGCAGGACAAGCTGATCAATTCAGGACTGACTTTTGACGATGTGCTGATCCAGCCTCGCTATAGCACGATGGTGCCAGCAGAAGTCGATGTCTCGACGCGACTGACTCCCTCGATTCCGTTGCATTTGCCTGTCCTCAGTTCGCCCATGGACACGGTCACAGAGAGTCGCATGGCGATCGCGCTTGCTCAGCTGGGCGGGCTGGGCGTGATCCACAAGAATTTGTCGATTGAAGCACAGACCGAAGAGGTCGAGAAAGTTAAGCGTAGCGCCAACGGCATCATTGTCGACCCAGTGACTCTGCCCCCTGATGCTAGCGTCGCTACCGCTCGGCAGACCATGGACGAGTCGAAAGTTTCGGGCATTCCGATCACCGAGGGAGGGACGCTCGTTGGCATACTCACTCGCCGCGACCTGCGTTTTCTCGAGGATAACAGCCTGCCAATTGCTCAAGTGATGACCAGCAAGCCACTAGTGACAGCAACGGGAAATGTAACGCTTGGGCAAGCGGAAAAGATTTTGATGGCAAAAAAGGTCGAGAAGCTTTTGCTGGTTGACGAAGATTATCAACTGAAGGGTCTGATTACGATCAAAGACATCGACATGATGCGGCGATTTCCTCAGGCCTGTAAAGACGAGCAGGGACGACTACGCGTTGGTGCTGCGATCGGGGTGTTCGACTACGAGCGGGCTGCTAGCCTGATCGAGAAAGAGGTTGATTTCCTCGTGGTAGACAGTGCCCACGGGCATTCGTCCAACGTGATCGACACGGTCAAACAACTCAAACAGAAGTGGGACATCGACATCGTCGCGGGCAACGTGGCGACAGGCGAGGGCTGTCGCGACTTGATCAGCGCGGGAGTCAATGCCGTAAAAGTGGGCATTGGTCCAGGGTCGATTTGTACGACGAGAATTATTTCGGGCATTGGTGTGCCGCAAATTACGGCGGTCTACAACGCCGCGCAGGCGGCCAAGGGATCGGAAACAACGATCATCGCCGATGGCGGGATTCGTTATTCGGGAGACATCACAAAAGCAATCGCTGCCGGCGCTCACCTCGTGATGCTCGGTGGTTTGCTGGCAGGATTGGACGAAAGTCCTGGCGAAAGGGTTTTATACCAGGGACGCACTTACAAAGCTTATCGCGGGATGGGCTCTCTAGGGGCAATGGTACACGGTTCAAGTGAACGATACAGACAGTCGAAAGAGGATGCTGGCAACGGCAAGCTAGTGCCCGAAGGGGTCGAAGGGCGCGTGCCCTACAAAGGCGAACTGAGCGATTTTCTCTATCAGTTGGTCGGTGGCTTGCGGGCTGGTATGGGTTACTGTGGCACGAAAACAATTGAGGAGCTGCGCACGGACGCGCGATTCATTCAAGTTTCGCCGGCAAGTGTGCGGGAGAATCATCCGCATGATATCGCTATTACGCAAGAATCGCCCAACTATACAGCTGAATACTCAGCCGGCGATAAGTCTTAACCCGGGACGTTTCGTCCTGTTTGCAGCTGCGGCCATTCTTGTGGGTCAGGTCGGGGTGACTGCACAGGGTGCTTCAACTCTGAAGTGGGGACATCCGCAAGTAGTCAGCCGAGAAGTAGTCAGCCACAGGGCGAATTCGACGGCAAGAAATCGTTTGGTTCAGCAGAACGCTCGCATGGTTCGCGACTCGCATGTCATTATGGCTGCTTGGGAAGAGGACGATGCGCTTACGACGCAACAATCGAACGTCTCTAACTCTACCGAGGCTGACAGCACGACCGAAGATCATAGTGTTCTCGTCAACAAAGTTGCTCCAGTCTACGACCCTTTCGACGAAGACGATCGGCTAGCGTTCTTACCCAACGATCCGATTGAAGATGATCCCTTCGACGAACCCATCGACGAATCGATCCCAGAGCCGGCAGAGGATAGGGATGAGGTCGAAGACGCGATCGAGCAAGAAATCCGGCGCCGCAAGTCGGATGACGATGAATTGGATGAACAGATGGAAGACCTATTGGATAGCAATGCTTTGGCCGAGGAGCCGCTGGACGAGATGGACCCTTTGAACAATGAATCTGATGAGGACGGCTTGTTGCAACCGGAACCCAACGATCTAAGTCCGCCCGATCTCGGTCGGGACCTCTTTCAGGACGATCAAGAGGGCGGTTTGACGGCAGAGGAACTCCTTGATCGAAGTGAAGAATTGCAAGCCGAAAGACGCGAAAGCGAAGAGAGCTGCCGAAAGGAAATCAATGATGTCGAAGAGGATAAGATCAGCTCGATTGAGTTGAGTATTCGCGTCAAAGGCAGCGCTGGCAAAGATTTTCCCTACGAATGTGCAGTCAGCACCAAAGTCCATCAGCCAAGGCAGTGGTCTCAAATTACCTACAACTGGAAAGCGGCAGCATTATGCCACAAGCCACTGTACTTCGAGCAAGTCCAGCTCGAACGCTACGGGCATTCGTGGGGGCCGTACGTGCAGCCAATCATGTCGGGCGTGCATTTCTTTGGCACACTCCCTGTGCTGCCTTACAAGATGGGTATTCGCACGCCTACCGAGTGCGTCTATACGTTGGGCTACTATCGGCCAGGAAGCTGTGCGCCCTACCTGATCGACCCGATTCCGTTTACTTGGCGGGCGTTGTTGTTTGAAGGGGCCACTGCGACGGGAATCTCGTATGTGATTCCGTAGGGAAGGCGCTAGTCGATAGACGCTGGGCGCGGGTTAGGCAAACGGCAAAGTCCCTTCTGACTGCTCTGCTATCTATAAAGAAATTGAACTACGACGGCACGACGGACACAACGTAAAATCTTCGTTGTGCCCGTTGTGCCGTCGTGGTTAATTTTTAAGCAATTCTTTCGCCATCAGGTAAATTCTCAACTGCCGCTCGCCTTAAGCGATGAATTTTTCTCAGAGGGGGCAAACTCGTAATTACCGTTACGATCAGGCGCTGCATCGCTTGTACGACTTATGAATCACCACATGGACTTGCGGTGTTTTCACTCCGCCGTAGGGGAGGGTGCTACATTTCGGTAGAATTCTTGGTTCTTTGTATTCAAGCCACTGAAATACAACGAGATTGCCCATGCCTGCAAGCAGCGTCGCGATTGCACCGTCGCCCGAGTTTATCCGCGTTCCGATGAGCATTCTACGGGCGCTGGAGAAAACGTGCGTCGATCTGTTCCTGCAGCACGATGCGACTGGGTCGCCCGTGCTCTATTGCGACGCTGGCTATCCGTTGTCGGGAGACCGAATTCAAGGGATTGCAGAGGCAGATCAAGAGTCCTTGTATGTACGTGCGCAAGACTATGCCGACTTCAGTCAAGACTTAGTAGATTCGCTAGGTGCGACACTCGAAGATGATCGGCTGCCAGTGACCAACCGCTACGAATTGTTGCAATGCGCCGTGTCGATGGAAATCGAACACTCGCTGCGGATGGTGAATTGTGATTATTATGTTGCTCAAACCGAAACAATTGCCGGTCAAATTGTTGGGCTACTAGACGGCAATAAGGTATTGCCGTCCGATTTGTTTGACATCGTTCGGCACGATCATAATACCTTTGTGCATGTGACCAATGTGGCGGGTTATGTGACTTTGCTGGCAAAAGAACTGGGGCACAACGATCCTAAAGAGTTGGAGAGTATTGCTATTGGGGGATTGCTGCACGATCTAGGTAAACGGAAAATACCGTCCACAATCTTGAACAAAACGTCGCGTTTGACGCCACAAGAATGGAATTATGTTAAACAGCACCCTCAGGTCGGCTACGAAGAATTGTACCAACGTGACAACCTGAATCAGGGTCAGTTGATGATGGTCTATCAGCACCACGAACACATCAGCGGCAAGGGCTATCCCGTTGGGATTACCGGGGAAGAAATTCATCCGTGGGCCAAAATGCTGGCGGTGGTCGACGTATTTGATGCTCTAACAGGGAAGCGACCTTATCGAACCCCAATCAGCAGCGACGAAGCATTGGAATTAATAGGCCGTGGTGCAGGCACACAGTTTGACAAGGAGATCGTGGCATGTTGGACCTCGACCATGCAACAGAGATAAACGATCTCTGGGATAAAACCAAATCGAAGGCGGCGTTGCCCATGACGCCAGAAGAGTTTTTTGGCAAAGCTGGGCTAAAGCCGCTCGAAGGGCATCGCGCTTTTGTGCGGCACTATTTGCGTTGCCAGGCCATTATGCAACGTGTCGGAGAAACACACGGCGTATACATGAAAGACTGTTCGCGCGCGGGAATGGGATTGATCTCGCCGGTGCAAATCTTCCCACGTGAGGAGATTCAGCTCTGGATGAACACAAATCGCTGTTACTCGCTGGAAATCATTCGCTGTCGGCGTTTACAGCAAAACTGCTACGAGTGCGGAACCATTTTTATTTTGAAGTAGCCAGCGCAAGTCTACCCTCTTAGACTGTACTTTCCCATTCACTGTCTGTCAGATTGTTTTTTGTCGAGATACACGAGAGCTGCAATGTCGAGAAAGTTTTTGGTCACAGGTGGAGCAGGTTTTATTGGTTCTCACATCGTCTCTGCACTCGTCGCTCGCGGTGATGAGGTGACGGTACTGGACAATCTCCTCACAGGTCGTCGAGAGAATCTGGAACACCTGGGCGATCAGGTGAGTTTTGTCGAGGCTTCGGTTCTCGATCGCGAAAAGCTAGAGCAGGCACTTCAAGGTGTCGAGGTCGTCTACCACCAAGCTGCTTTGGCATCGGTGCCATGGAGTGTCAAGAAGCCACTGGACACGAATGCCGTTTGTGTGACAGGTACGGTCAATGTGCTCGATGCAGCGCGGCAAGCAGGTGTTCGCCGCGTAGTTTTTGCGGGTTCAAGTAGTGCCTACGGCGATCTACCCATGACTTCGAAAAGAGAAACCGACTTGCCCAGTCTGCTGTCGCCCTATGCAGCGGCAAAACTAGCGGGCGAAGCTTACTGCCAAGCTTTCACTGCTACCTACGGGCTTGAGACGGTAGTGCTGCGCTACTTCAATGTGTTTGGTCCAAGGCAAGATCCCCAGAGTGAATACTCGGCGGTCATTCCGATCTTTGTTTCAAAGATGGTCAAGGGTGAGCAGCCCACCGTATACGGCGACGGTAAGCAGTCGCGAGATTTTGTCTATGTCGAAAATGTGGTTCAGTGCAATCTGGCTGCGGCGGATGCCGCTGACGCAGTCGGACGTTCGATCAACGTCGCTACGGGGCAGCAGCTTACACTGCTTCAATTGATCAAGGCGATCAACGAAGCTCTCGACACCCAGATCAAGCCGATTTTCGCCGAGGCGCGTGCCGGCGACGTGCGTGAAAGTCTTGCCGATATTGGACTCGCTCGGAAGGTTCTCGACTATGAGCCACAGGTCGATTTCGACGAAGGTCTACGGCGGTCGATCGAATACTATCTATCGCTGGCGAAGTGATGGAGAGGTGTTTAGCCGCTTGCTTTCTGCGCAGTTTTCAGCGAGTATAATCTCATCGGCTTGGGTCTCTTTGAGCCGACTGGCAACCTGCCCCCGTGGAATATTGGAGCGACCATGCGCCGATCTGTTGTTGTACTGATGATTTTCTTCTTTGCCACGATTTTACGTGCTGATGCCCAGTCGGTGATTGATGCAGACGAAGGCGTAATGAACATCCACTGGAGCACCGCCGACGAGGCGATGGGCGAAGTGGCGTATGTCTGCGGAAAAATTATCGAAGTGCGCAACATTGGCGCGATCACGTTTATCAACTTCGACGAAGAGCGGCCCGCAAAATTTGTCGGCGTAGTCTTCAAAGACAATTATGGGAAATTCCCCGACGATCTCAAGAAACTTTACGCAGGCAAGTTGGTGAAGATTCGCGGTCAAATCACCGCCCATCGTGATCGTCCACAGATTGTACTGACAAGCCCCTCGCAGATCGAAGTTGTTGACAAGCTGCCGGACGTCGTGATTCCTAAGCAGCGTGTTTGGGAGTCGAATAAAGACCAGTTGATGGTCGCTTCGTTCAATATTCTTAACCTATTTGACGATGTCGATAGCCCTTACCATCTCGACGAGACCACGCCGGCAAAGCCACGTGAGGAGATGGAGCATGTCGCTGAAGTGATTCGTGCGCTCGATGCAGATGTCATTGCACTGCAAGAGGTCGAGTCACGAGGCTATTTGAAGCGATTTCGCGATGTGTTTCTCGACGACATGGGCTACAAGCACATCGTGCATTACGAAGGGAACGACCTTCGAGGAATCGACGTGTGTTTGTTATCGAGGGTGCCTGTGGGGCCGGTGCGATCATATCGGCACATGAAATTTCCGGGGCCTGATGACCGCCAACGGCGCATGTCGCGAGACTTGCTAAGCGTCACTTTGACGCCGCCGGGCAAATCGCCTTTCGAGATCTGGGTCGTCCACCTAAAGAGCAACTCGGGTGGGCGCGAGTTTTCGGAACCTGTGCGTTTAGCTGAGTGTCGCTTTTTGCGGCAGCAACTCGATCGGCGCTTGACCGCAGATCCTGAGGCGGCGATTTTGTTGATGGGCGATTTTAATGATATCTGGGGAAGCCCAACCTTGACGACGATAGTTGGCAGTGGTTCGACGGCCCTTCATTTGCCGCTTTCTGAGACAGCGATCCAATCGCTCATCACCTACAACAAAGAGCCGCGACGATCGATGATCGACTTCATCCTTTGCTCGCCATCGATGGCCAAGCGGTATGTCGCGGGTAGCTACCGCACTGTTCCAGGCAGCGTCAAGACTTCGGGGTCTGATCACAACCCCGTGACAGCGCGGTTTCAGTTGAAGTAGAAAAGCGTTCGTTGGCAGTAGCCATACAAAACGACTAAAGTCGCCAGCCGCATCACCCAGCGGAAGCGGAAGGGCGCAAGCCCTCCGGTTTTTTACAAGTTTTCTACAAGTCACCGGACGGCTTGCGCCGTGCCGCTACAATCATCGATCATCGATCATCAAAGATGCGGCGACATGATGAATAATGACGTACTTGCATTCTTCATCACATGGACATGCTACGGCACTTACCTGCCCGGTGATAAACGTAGTTGGACAAAGTGGCACAAAGGCGAGCAATTGTCTCAGCCATTGCTTGAGGATTGGTGTCGCGGTCGAATAGCCGAGACGGCAGTGCTGCTTGACAAAACCGAGCGCGAGATCGTGAAGCAGGTCGTGCACGATCATTGTGCAATCCGTGGATGGAGGTTGCATGCCATAAATTGCCGAAGCAATCATTGTCATGTAGTTGCTTCTGCTGTCGGATACGACGGCGAACAGGTCTGCGACCAATTGAAATCATGGGCGAAGCGGAGACTCAAAGATCATCATCGCGCACTCCCGAATTCGAAAGCTGAAGTACGAGAGCATTGGTGGACTCGAAAAGGAAGCGTACGGAAGTTATTCGACGAGAAATCGTTAGAAGCTGCTATCAGGTACACGGTCGAAGCCCAAGACGCAGGCGGCTCGAAAGCGAATCGCAAATGAATTAGTGAATCGCAAAGGAACTGTAGCGGAACGGCGCAAGCCGTCCGGTTTTTACACGGGGGCAAGCCGCCGGCATCGTTTTCCTCGTCGACGCGTGTGGATTCTGTCACCGGACGGCTTGCGCCGTTCCGCTACGATTGTTGTCACGTTGCGCCGATTCGCTTCGATTTCACGTTGCGCCGATTCGCTTCAATTGTTACGTTACCGGACGGCTTGCGCCATTTTGCTTTTTCTTGCGGTGGGAATGACGTTCGCCTGTACGAATGCAATTGTCAGCTAACTACCAAAACCCTTAGCGAAGCTTACTATTTGCGTTGCTGGCGGCTTGGTCGACGCGGCGGATGTTGGCCCAATCGTCTTTGTACGAGATCGGCAGGAATCTTTTTGGTTCGCCGGCTGCCATCTCTGCGGCAAGTTGGGAGTCGGCCCAGTCCAATTCCAGCAGCGCTGTACGAATGGAATCGCGTAACTCCTGGGGCAAGTTGTAGACGCAACCAAAGGCGACCGGCGGAAAGCGTTCGGACTCGTAGAGTACGCGGTACGCGTCAGCTGCGATCTCGTCTTTCGCGGTCATACGGGCCAAAATATCGCTTGCGACCGGTGCCGCGTCCGCGTCGCCCGCAACGACTGCCTGAATCGATTCGTTGTGGCTGTAAGAATAGTACCAGCTGTAATCTCGCTCAGGCTGCAAGCCGTGTTTATCCCAGAGTAAAATCATCGCTGCCTTGCAGCCCGAGTTTGATCGAGGACGCACGAAGGCGATTTTTGCTTGGCGTAGGTCGCCGAGATTTTTCATGGGGCTATCCGCCTTCACGATAAACTGCATGGTGTAGCCAAACTTACCAGCAGATTTCTCGCCGGCTTCGTTTTCGTTGCTACCGATGGTGCAGATGGGGGCGAAACCAGCTCGGTTGACGGCAGCAGGGACAGTACCAGAGCTGAAGGCGGTCACATGCAGTTGACCGTTGCGGAGCGCTGCCAACTGCGTCTTCGAATCTTCGAGTCGCAGATACGTGACGGGCAGGCCAGTCTTTTCGGCAATTGCGTCAGTAGCGGCTTTCCAAACTGCGGGGTCGTTAGCAGGGTCTTCAGAGGCGATGAACGAAAATACCAGCTCCTTCGGCTTGGCCAACAGGGCTTGTTGCTCAGGCATGTCGGCGATCAGATCACCGTCGGCATCTTGGTAAACCTCGTCGAGCGCGTCGGTGACGGACATGTTGGAAAAGACGTTGCTGACCGTTCGCTTAACAAGGTCTTGCTGCGCCTGTTGCTGCCAAGATTGCGCAACGTAGGACGCCCCGCCTGCCAGCGTGGCGACGACGGCCAGCGCGGCGATCATTCGCTTTCGTACGAAGCCAGAGGTACACACCATGCTACCAGAAGTACACACCACGCTAGAAGTACACACCACGCTAGAAGTGCGTACCATGCTAGAAGTGCGTACCATGCTAGAAGTGGATGTCATCACACGGTCTCCCCAATAAGTTGCCAAAGCTACTACTGAAAACGATAGTTCCCCCTCTGCTTGAGTGCGTCCCTCATTATGTAGCCTCGGCCTCGGCTTGGGAATCCCCGTTCCGCTGCTTAGGAAACAACTTAGAAATCAAGGTTGACGACTTCTCCGCCATTGCGAGAGCCGACAGCCCGCCAGACCACTAGGTCGACGCTATCGCTGACGATGGCCGTGTGTCCATCGCCGAAGGCTACCACAACCGTCCCGGGGTGATCGCTGCGGGCAGCGACGATGGCGTGCTCTTGTGGGGCGTCCGAGATGAAACTTACGCCACAGTCCTGGCCCTTCCAGTTCGGCGGCGCGACGTGGTTGTACTGCGTCGAATCGTAACCAGCAAAAGGCCAACCGTTAGAAAAACTGGATTCAGGATCTAACCGCCCTGCTTTAGTGAAGGTAAAACCACTCGCATTTGGAATGTAAGCATCAGCTGCCAGAAAGTTGGGTTCAAACGAGACGCCACCACGGAAAGAATTGTTCGGGCAGCGAATCATAGTACTGCGATCAGGGATCGAAGCTTGGTCATCGCCGTTTCCTTTGATGCGCTCAGAAAAGAAAGCGGTTTGAGAAAGGCCATCGGTGTATTCGCCTGCTTTCAGACCTTTTTTGCCCATCGAAAAAGCACCATTCCCGCCAACTGGCCAGATATCTGTCGGTCGAGATTCAATAGCTCCAGAACTCTGCGTCCCTGCTCCGGGCGTCGAGCCACCAAAGTTGGAGCGGTAATTATTCTCAGAGACGATTTGCCCGATGTTGGCATCGCTGGGGCAAATGAACAGATTGTTCGCAGTTAAGTAGGCTTGGGAATTAGGGTTTCTAGCGGGGTCCACAATTTTGATCTGGGCAATATTGAAGTCGATCAGGTCGTAAACATTATTGGCTTCCATATAGGGCAGTAGCCAGATGTGAACGGAGTAGAAACCAGTTTTGTCACCGATGGAAACTGCACTATAATTGCTAGATCCAGCTTTCGGATTCCCATTGCTATCAGTCCAGTCGGGAAACAGCCGTCCGGGCGGAAAGCGGCCGCGGGCGCTTTCGTAGTTGGCTGCTGCCAGACCCATCTGTTTGAGATTGTTGACGCATTGCGTGCGGCGGGCCGCTTCGCGGGCGGCTTGGACGGCGGGCAAGAGCAAAGCGACCAGGACGCCGATGATCGCGATCACGACCAAGAGTTCCACTAATGTAAAGCCACGTGACCGTGATCGAACCATGATTTATCTCCGTAGAATTTATGAGTTGTTAGCAGCGAGTCGTGAGACGAAGCCGTGTTCCAAACCACTGGTGGCTCACTCCTGCTGACTAACTAAGGTATCGATATCAATATCAATCCAGACTAGACGATGATCGGAGCTGGGAAACGGATGAGTGCCTACCAGCGAAAACAGCTTACTGGTATTCTTGGGCCAAAACACGCCAGATGCAATAGTTTTTAGCTTTCTTGCGGGAATTACGTAGTCGACTCGTAGGTTGCCAGGCCCTTCGCGGTCTGCCGCATCGAGCGTATCGAGTGCCGGATCGCCTTGATGCGTGTCGTTTGCGCCACTTTGCAGCCTTGCCTGCTCTGCGCCACCGTCACTCTTTGGCACGGGATTTGTGGAGATTTGGGGAGAGGCGAGTAGCCGGGCGATGCCTTCCTTGCCTTGGCCATCGATGGGATCGCCGTTGAGGTCGCCCATGATGACGAAATCTTCGCCGGAAGTTAATCCGCCTTTCACGCCCTGGTCGTCGTAAATGTAGCTGCCAGCGCCAGGTGTGATGTAGTCATCCCAAAAACGAATTTCGTCGTGGTTGCGTCGACCGTTGCGATCTTCCTCGCCATCGTAAGTCGGCGGGGTCGGGTGCGAGACCAGCAGGTGAATCGTGTGTCCTGCGATTTTTATGGGCACATCCCAGTGGCTTTTGGAAGACAGCGGAAACTGTGCTAGTACCTCAGGCGAGTACCAATCGGCGGGTGCCGAAGTCGCAAGATTGTCGGGCAACTGAGCCTCGGGCATGTCCTGCCAGCGGAACTTTTGGAAAGTACGAGCGGCCTCTGTATCGATAGGATAACGCGACAACACGACCAGTGCGTACTTGCCAGGATACTCGCCATAGCCCCAACAGTCGCCGCCGTATTCGCTGCTGCCGGGGGTCGAGACGACCTTGCCATTGCGATCGAGATCGAAGCCCGAGGGTTGGCCGGTGTTCGAAGGTGCGAAAAAGCGGTACGGAAACTCAATCGGTTCGGCTGGCCCGTCAGGTGCCTGAGAGCGGTTCTGCCCGACAACCAGATAGTTGGACTGAAAGTTGGTTATCGCGTTACCAGCCGCGTCGTAATCGACTTCGTTCAGCAGGAGAACATCCGGCCGCGTGCGTTGGATAATTTCGGCGAGAGCCGTTGCGCGGGCGTCTCCTTTGACAGATAATCGTTTCGAGAGGTTACTTTCGGCAGTGTCGTAGAGCGAGACGTTGAAGGTGGCGAATCTTACTGTCTGAGTGCTGACGACCTCGTCGGCCACAATCTCGTCAGCCACAATGTCGATCGGGTTTGCGAGGAGAACGCCTAGCACAGTAATCCCTAAGATACGGAAGTCCACAAGGCACCTCAATGAATTTCGGTGGTATTCGCCCAAAAGAGTAGCAGACAATTGTGCCTTAGCCGGCCTATCTCCGTAAGGCCTGATATTGAAACGACTTCTGCGAGATTCAACAGATTTTTTTTCGCCAAATGCCGGCCTGCTGCCTAGCCCACACGCCCTAAATGTCTGCGTAGTTGCCGTATTTGCCCTGAAAATCTCCTTTTTCTTCGCCTAATCGTGACAATCCGTGTATACCATAGATTAAAGGCCCGTGTATCTCCTACCCGCAAGACTTGAGATTTGTGCGAAGAGGCGATGAGGCCTGTAGCAGAGGTTTCCGCTAAATTCTTGGTGGTGGCTGTGCATTTTGTCCACTGGGTGTGGTCTTTTGTTTTTCCTAGGCATTTTTTGGGAGGAGTTCTAATGAAGCGTTACGTTTTATTTTCGACAGCCTTTGCGTTGTTGGCGTTTGCTGCCAGCGTTCCGGCGCAGGCAGGCACATTTTTTACAGACACATTTAATTACCCTGACGGCAATCTGACCGTCGAAGATGGTACGGGTGGCGACGTCTCGGGCGGCTTGTGGGTACCTCACAGCGGGACTGGCTTTGGTGGTCCGATCGACGTGACTGGTGGTCAAGCTCAGTTGCTAAACTCCGGCAGCGAAGATGCTCACCGTGAGACAGGTGGATTTAACTCGGCTGGCACAACGTGGTACTACGCCGCAATGATAACCGTTAATGATACTCGGGCTGTTTCCACCGACCCGATCAACAACGACTACTTTGCACATTTCTGGGGTCCCTCGTTCGCATTCCGCGGCCGTGCTTATCTTGACGATCCAAATGTTGCGGATCCAACCAAGTTTACCCTAGGACTGTCGGCAACCTCGGGCGGTCAGACCGCTAAGTGGGGTTCCGATCTGAATTTTGGTCAGCAGTACAAAGTCGTGGTTTCGTTTGAATTTGATACTGGCGTGTCGCAATTGTGGGTCGACCCTGTTGATGTCAACAGTACTTCGATCGCTGACGTGGGCGGCGCTGCTGCCGGTTCGTTTGTTTCGGCGTTGGCCTTACGTCAGGATTTCGTCGGAGACACGCCTAACAATCAGATTTTGGTTGACGCTGTGTCAATCGGTGACATGTTCGGCAGCGTGGTTACAGACGTGATGGTTCCTGAGCCAGCCAGCATGGTACTCGCCTTGGCGGGACTTGTGGGCATGGCCTCGCTTCGCCGGCGAGTGTGAGTCGTCCGTTAGCAAATGCAGCTTGCGAACTTATTAGCTTTATCAATGTTCGCTAGCTGTAATGTGTATTGAAAACCAAAGCAAGCCGCCGCCGTGCATGTTTCGGCGGCGGTTTGTGATTTTGAGAATTTCTACAGGGTTTTTCAGGAGACTGAATCGCCTGTTTCCTTGTTTTGTTTGATAAGTTTCTGTTTGATAAGTAAATAATCTGTTTGTAAATAACCGTCCGAAGTCAAGCCAAGAGGAAGTCCTCACGATGAAAACATCCCATCTGATAATCGGGTTTTCGGTCTGCCTATTGATCAATGTGATTGGTAGCGTGACCGCCTTAGCTGCCCCTCAAAAAGTCTTTGCACTCTCGCACCAGAATTTTTCGGGCGGTGCTGGTAGTCCTTCCGACACGATTCAGTTTTATGACGTCTCGGCCATTGAATCTGGCGGAGCATCGAACGTGTTCGGTAATTCTCCGATGTTTTCTGTCTGGCTCGGCTATGAGATTTTTCAGGGTCAGCTACTCGACAACCCAACGGGCGTGCCAATAGGCAATCAGGAAGATATCTCAGCGATTACCTTTAACCCCGCCAATGGGACAATCTACGCGGCCGCTTTTGATAGTGCGTTAGGAGCACCCGGTAATCTCGACGAAGTTGGCGACGCCACCGGGGACTGGGACCTGTTTCGTATTGATTACCAAGAAATTTTAGACGATTTTGTGACCAACAGTCGGCCTGCGGGAACCATCTACGCTCCCCGCGCTCAGAACATTCCTATCGCTGACGAAACTTTCTTGCAAAGTAACGGTAGCAACCTGTTTGACGGCACCATTGACGGATTGGCAAATAATATTCCACATCCCGAGGGCAGCGGAAGCTTCAACGGTACATTCGTAGAACCCACGACGATTCACCTCGACAATGCGATTCAAAAAGTTGGCGAGCTGGCTCGGACTCAATCGCCGGTCACTTTTTTCGATTCTGAAATAGATTTTATTACCCCTGATAGTATTGCCTTTTTGGAATCGGCTTCCAACTTAACCACAGTGGGTGACTTTCAGATTCGAGAATGGAAACGGGTAAGCGCCTCGCCGGGCGCAGCGACGCTCGATGCCGATGGTCCGGACAACATGACAGGCCCTCCAGGCTTTGCTATAAACGACGACGACCAGCAAGGTGGCCGCAACGGTGCCGCTACTGAATCGTGGGAAGCAACAATTGCCGGTCGTCTAGAACTCGACTCGTCAGGCGGGGTCGAATCGAATCCGGCTGGCTGGGCGTTGGTGAATCACAATGGCACGTTGGGCGTTTGGGTTGCTGATGCAGATGGTGGAGGAGACGACATCGCCTTCTTCGAACTTGACTTCACAGGCCCAACGCCAACCGCGACCCGGAAAGAGCTGTTTACCTCGCCAGGAGCTGGTCCTCACCCCACGGCGTTCGCACTTGACGAAGATCCCTCGACAGATACCACAACCAATGACGCTGAGGTCGATTTTCTCCGTGTCGATAAAGATGGCAACTTGATTATTGGCGAGTCGGGTTTCTTCGACACGATTATCGGGCAGACCACCGCTCCCACTGGTGCTAATGGCGAGACGGCCCAAGAGCCGCGCGTCATCACCGTGGGGATCGCCGACTACGACGGCGCTGACTCCGACGGCAGTGGCGGCAACGAAGTCGTGCCCAGCGGCCCAGCGGGAACAGGCTTCAACGATACGGCCGCCTATACGGTTACGGGCGATGTCCCAGTCACTGGAGCAATCGACAATGATACGCAAGTCACGAACAGCAGCCGTGTCGCCTACGACAAAGGCACAGGATACATTTACTTCATTGATCAAGATGGTGGCCCCAATTTTCTCGAAGACATTTATGTCTTCGATCCTGCGACCGGAACGATCATTTACTCTGAACTAGAGGCGATGAACCCAGGGATTTTCAATCCGGGTACTCAGGTCATCTTTACCCGTGGCGATATTAATGGTGACGGTGTTGTAGATGGTAGTGACATTACCGAGTTGACTGGCGCGATTGCTGCTCCGACGGCGCTGCTTGATGAGTGGTACGATCTGACCGCTGATGGAGTGATCAACAACGACGACCTGACTGAATTGCAGAGTATCATTGGCACAACGCCGGGCGATTTCGATGGCGACGGAGACGTCGACGGGGCGGACTTCCTGGTGTGGCAACGCACCGATGGTTCGGTGTCGGGACTGTCGGATTGGCAAGGAAACTATGGCTTTGGCAGCCTGGCGGCATCGGCCGCGTCGAATGTTGCAGTTCCTGAGCCTAGCTCGTTGCTGCTGTGCCTCGGCATGGGCCTAATTTTATTTTCTCATCGGAAGAACTAATCCGGATTATTCGTAGCCTAGAAGAGGAAGACATCATGCAAAGTTTATGTTCGTCTGGAACTAAAAAAATTAGCAAGCTTGCCTCGGCATCGGCAGTGGTTTGCCTCACCTTGGGGCTTGGCAGTACCTCCTTAGCTCAGCTTGAAATCACTGAGATGATGATCGACCCCATCAATGAAGGCGTTTGGGAGTGGATTGAGGTTCGCAATACTTCGGCGGCCCCGATCGACCTGAATGGTTATTTTGCTGACCGCTTGGGCGACACTGACATTCCGTTGACCGGAAATCCGAATATCGTGACTGGTAAGCCGAACTCCCCTAATACTGCGATTCCGGCAGGGGGCGTGGCGGTCATCTACGACGGCTTCTTGGGCAGTGCCAATCCGGCAACCCACGACGATTCGTTCTTCCGTAGCGCCTGGGGGCTTGCCCCTTCGGTGCCGTTGATTTCGGCGGACTTTTTTCCGGCATTGACCAACTCTGGCAATGCGGTTGGCTTTTGGCCAAATCGAGCGGCCTACGACGCCGACCTGATTGACCCGAATCTTGGCGGCGCTGTTTGTGGTGATCCGGGAGTGGACTTGAATACCTGCGTAGTCGGCGGCTTCGCGAATGCAACTTTCAGCATCGACACCAACGGTTTTCCCTCAGCCAACGGGCAATCGGTTCAGTGGAGTGGGAATGGCAGCAATCAGAACGCCGCGAACTGGTCGCCCAGCGTGAATGGTGCGAATGGTGCCGTTACCAGCACGCAATTGATTTCCGCAGGCGGTGGTTCAGACATTGCCAACCCAGGTGTGATCCCCACCGGAACACCTCCGGCTGCTTCTGCAGCGATCAATACCGGGGTCATTATTACCGAGATGCAGTACGACTCGGGTGTTGCTGAAGACGATTGGGAATGGATTGAAATTTACAATAACACCGGTGCGGTGATCGACTTTGGTGCCACGAATTACGTTTTTGATGACGATGACGGTGGCCCCGTTGCAAGTGCGAACATCACTTCGGGGACCGTTGCTGCCGGTGATGTGGCGGTGTTGTTTAATGCCGATGACTTGACGCTGAGCCAATTTCAAGATGCTTGGGATCCAGGAGGTGCGAATGGCACGACGTTCATTGGCGTCACGGCATGGCCAGCGCTGGGCAATAGTGGCGACCAGCCGAGCTTGTGGGATAATTTTACTGAGTACGCCGCTGACGAAGCTGCTGGTACCACCACTAATGCTGTGGCGGCTGTGCTGTATCTTGCTGATAATGTTGATTGGCCAGACAGCAACAATTCAGGATCGGTCAGCTTGAACAATCTTGGAAGCGATACGACCAATGGCCTGAATTGGAACGTCAGCAATGAGTTTGATACTGTCTCATTCCAAATTTCAGTCGACACAGAGCTTCATCCTGGCGGCGATGTTGGTAGCCCAGGGTCGTTTACGGCCGTAGCCACTAGCCCTGTTGACTTGGATGGGGATGGCGACGTCGATGGTGCGGACTTCTTGGCGATTCAGCGGACGAACCCAGCGCTGATTGCTCAGTGGATAACAGAGTACGGTAGCGGAGCCGTCTCGGCTGTTTCGGCAGTGCCGGAGCCTACGTCTGTCGTGTTGTTTGGATTGGCTGCGGTTCTGTTTCCGCTGACTCGCCGACGTTGAGTTTAAGTGTTGTGTGCCTGAGAATTACAGTTCTTGAGTACCTTGTTTGAGCATTTTTAACGTGTATTTTGCACGTTTGTGATAGATTGGAAATTGGTCATGTCTCTATGGCGGGGCATGGCCAATTTTCTTATCGGATTGAGTAGGTCGAGACTATCGATAAACTGGAACAACTTATCGCATACCCTTTGCGTCACGCTTTGGAGATAGAACATGAGAAGAACATTTGCGCTTGCGTGCGTCATAATATTGGCTCTCGCTCCCTTGGCCCAAGCTGAAACTTTTATGGCTGACTCGTTCAGCTATTCAGACGGGCAGCTGACAGATTCAAATTTAGGCGGATTGCCCGGCGACAACGTCGGAGGCGGCAATTGGGTTGCCCATAGTGGCGATACTTTCGATGATAATGTCGACATCATCGGCGGCGCTGCCGAGCTTCTGAACTCGGGCAGCGAAGATGTCAACCGTGCGGCCAACGCAACGATGGGGGCCGGTGATAAATGGTACTATGCCGCTCAAGTGACCGTGAATGACATGCGGGCCAATCCCAGCAGTGAGGCACTCAACAACGACTACTTTACGCACTTCAAAGACGGTGCCTTCGGTTTTCGTGGCCGTACCTACGTCGATGTTCCCAATGCGTCTTCTACGACGACCTTTACGTTTGGCATGTCGGCGACATCTGGCGGCCAGTTTGATAAATGGGCAACTGACCTGTCTTTTGGCACACAATACACGATCGTCACTGAATACGATTTTGACACGGGCGACACACGGCTGTGGGTTGACCCAGCAGATATAAACAGCACTTTCATTGCCGATACTAGCGCGCTCAATCCTGGGCGGAACACAAACAGCCCGCTGACAGCCATCAATTCTCTTGGAATGCGACAGGACTTTATAGGCGGTACGCCAAATAATCAAGTTTTGGTCGACAGTGTATCGATTGGGAATAGCTTTGCTGATGCGCTTGCATCGCTAGGTACCGACGTTGGCCCAGGTGCCGACGTTGATCTCGACGGCGACGGCGATGTTGATGGTGCCGATTTCTTGGCCATTCAACGAACCGATCCCTCGCTGATTGCTGATTGGCAGTCGCAGTTTGGTAGCGGCCCCCTTGCATCCATTTCATCGGTACCCGAGCCTTCTTCGGCACTACTGATCGGTTTGGCCATGACGCTGCTATCACTGTCGCGTCGGCAACGTGCTTGATCACTTTTGCGATTGAAGCGTGCTTATTGCACGGTTGAAATAGTATTGAAACAGTTGTGTTCTGCTGACAGGACATGGCCGGTCTTGTCGGAATGAGAAAGGCACTTCATGATGATGCTGAGGTATGGTTGCAATTTTTGGTGCGCGCTCGTTGTGGTTCTCTGCTTGAGAACGACTACGGTTGTTGCTGGTCCGTACGATCCTCCGCCGACGTACTACAACTCGGCGACCGGCACCGGTTCGACGCTCAAAAGTCAGTTGACGTCGATTATGTCCAGCGGGCACATTCAGCGTTCGTACGGTGACTTTCGTTTCTCAGCAGCGGTCACCGATGCCGATCCCAATGTGCCGGGAAACATTCTGTTGGTTTACAATCGTGCTTCGGTCTCCGGCATTTGGAACTTGGGAGGCCAGTTGCCTTGGAATCGCGAACACGTTTGGCCTCAGAGCCTTCAGCCAGGCAGTGCGAGCAACAGCGTCAAGGGGAATTTGGGCGATCCGCATGCGCTTCGTCCAGCAGACACACAGATTAACTCGAATCGTGGACATCGAGCGTTTGGTTTTGAGAATACCACCGGAAATTATCATACGATTGGAGCCGACTACTTTTATCCAGGCGACGCCGACCGTGGTGACGTGGCCCGACAACTTTTTTATTCGACGACCCGTTACGCGTCGTCGAACTTGACGTTGGTCGACGGTGTGCCGGGCAACAATCAAATGGGCGATTTTTCTTCTCTGCTGGCTTGGCATTATCTCGATACGCCCGATGATTTCGAATTACGTCGTAATCATGCCATTTTTAGCCAGTCGTTGAACCCGAGCTTTTACACCAACAATCGGAACGCGTATATCGACCGTCCCGAATACGTGTGGAGTGTGTTCGTCGACCAGCAGAACGATAGCCGCGTTGCCATCGGCGGCGCGACCGTCGGCGGAGACGGTGGTTCGACTTCGCAGTTAAGCTTGGGCAGAGTGTTGGTCGGCGCGGCGGTTCCTGCCGAACAGACGGTCACGCTCGATAAGAGCGGCAATGATGGGACGTATTTTAGTGTCGCTACGTCTGGCCAAGGTACGAGTAGCGTTACAGGCCGCTATAACGCGTTTCGCACGGGCGGAACCGACAGTACGAGCTTTGATGTGGGGCTGAATACCAACACGCTTTCAGCTGGTTTGCGTAGCGGTAGCGTCACGATTGATAATCTCGACGTGACCACCTTGGGCGGTGTAGGCCGTGGGGCAAATGATGCTGACGATATCATCGACATTTCGCTGGACGTGCTCGACCACGCTGAGCCTTCGTTTGCGAGTGGCGGCGATGTGAATTCGCTTACGCACGATTTTGGATTGATCGCCATGGGCAGCGTCGCGCCGACGTTGGATTTTGATCTTTTCAATTTGGAAAGTACCGCCAGCTTCACGGCCGATTTGGAACTCGATTCGATCTTTGGCACAGGTGACACCTCGATATTGACGACCGACGTGGCGTCGTTCGGTGGTGCTTCTTCGCTGGAAGCTGGGGCGAGCGTAAGTTTTGCCGCGTCGCTCGATACGTCGATTGCGGGAGCATTTGCTGCCACCTACACACTCGATTTTTCTGATGAGGATTTGCCAGGCGCTAGCAGCTTGGGCCAATTGGTGCTTACTTTAACGGGCATGGTGGAAGAGGCGGTCGTCGAGACGGCAGATTTCAATGGCGACGGCGATGTCGACGGTAGCGATTTCCTTACTTGGCAACGAGGCGTGCTAGCGGGAACAACGCTTGGCGAGGGCGACGCGAACGGAGACCTGATCGTCGATGAACTTGATCTAGCAATCTGGCAGCAGCAATTTGGTGGCAGTCCTGCGATCGGAGCAATTTCTCAGCAAGTGCCTGAGCCATCTGCGGCAGTCATGTGCTTGCTGAGCCTACTGGCGTGGAGTGGCTTTCGGTCTGGATGCAGAACCCTTTGATGTGTTTTTATGGAGCAGGTGAATGACTTTTCTTGTCCGCCGACTACTGACCGCCGGTATGGTTTGTTCGTTGTTTTGGTTTGCTACTGCCAACGTAGCGATGGCCCAGCTACGGATCGTGACCTACAACACCGCCAACGGTAGCTTCACAGGCAACAACACTTTGCCACGAACGGGCATGGATACGGTGTTGCAGGCAATCGCCGACGAGGTGACCGGCGGCTTTGCGAAGACGATCGACGCGTTGATTTTGCAGGAGCAGGCCAGCACGTCTTCGACGACTCAAGCTTTCGTCAATTTGCTCAATGGAATCTATGGCGCGGGGACTTACGCACGTAGCACTGTGGTGAACGGCCCTTCGTTTAGCTCGATCCATCAGAGCTTGGTCTACAACACCACGACGCTCGATTTGATTTCGCAACAGGCATTCGGTTCGACGGGTGGGTCGAATGCAGCGAGACAGCCGGCGCGTTTTCAACTTCGTCCTGACGGGTATGATGCAAGCGCAGATTTTTATATTTACGATCATCATTTCAAGGCAGGAGCGGAGAATTCTAGTTCGGGCAGTACAACAAACGGTGTTCGTCGCAATAATGAAGCGATCGTCACCCGTGCCAATGCTGATGCGCTCGGCCAGGGGGCCAGCATCATCTACGCCGGCGATTTTAATATCCGCAGTAGCAATGAAGACATGTATCAAACGTTGCTCAGCGCGGGCAACGGTCAGGCATTTGACCCGATCAACAGACCTGGCAATTGGAATAACAGTGGCAGCTTTGCTTCCATACATACCCAAAGTCCCCATGACGGTAGCGACGGGCTTGTCGGTGGCGGAATCGATGACCGGTTCGATTTCCAACTCGTCAGCGGCGAACTGTTGGACAACGAAGGCCTTAGTTACATTCCCAATTCGTATCACACTTTCGGAAACAATGGAACGACTTTTAACAGTGCGGTAAACGCCCCTGGTAATACGTATCCGTTGAGCAACTCTCAGCTCGATGCCTTAGCCCATGTGAGCGATCACCTGCCGGTGGTGGCCGATTACCAAGTCCCAGCGATTCTCAGCGCGCAATTGGCTTCGATCCCGCCGACCGTTCCTTTGGGCGCGACTTTTAACGTGGACGTATTGGTCGAGAATGTTGCCAACGTAATCTCCTCGCTGGGTGCAGACGAATTGGACTATACCATTAGCGTATCGGGCGATTTGTCGGGCAGCGCAACGGGTACCGATTTCGCCTTGGGCGGGTTTAACTCGCACCCCATAACGCTCGATACCTCGGTCGCTGGCTTGCGTAGCGGCATTGTGACTGTGAGCAGTTCAAGCCAGGGCGCTGCAAACGCTTTGGTGAACATTCCGGTGAATTACCTTGTCGGTCAAGTGAATCAACTTCCGTTTCAAGCCCGCGACGATTTTGATTCACCGATCGGACTCAATAGTTTTACGCAGTCGCCTGCGCCAGACGCGTTTAGCAGTGTCGAAGATGGTTTCGAGCGTTTTCAAGTGGGCGTGAATTCGACGATTCCAGTTGCATTGTTGGATGAATCGACGGCTGGTCAACCAAGCGACACCTTAGGTGTGATTGATGCGGCAACCAAGACCGACGCTTGGTTTGGCATTACCGACTTGGTCAATGTCGATAACCCGTCGAACGAAGGCACAGCGACCTGGGAGTTTGATATTTCGGGGGCTTCGAGCCTCGAAGTGTCGATCGACATGGCAGCGATGGGCGACTTTGAAGGCTCTGCGACGACGGGCGATTTCTTTAACTGGACCTACTCGATCGACGGCGGTCCCGCGTTGTCATTATTTACCTCTTCGGTCGACGAGGCGGGGTCGGCTATCTACACGCTCGCCGACGGCGACGACTTTTTGCTGAACGATCCCCTGGTCATCGAAAATCTCGCCGGCGAACAGACGCAGCTTTCGAACTTGTTTCAGACAGTTACATCGATTCTTTCGGGCGTTGGAGACACGCTTACGATTGAACTCACGGCTCGTACCGATGGTGGTTCTGAAGCGTTCGCCTTTGACAACATCGTGATCGACGGGATCACGGTCTTGGCCGCCGACGCCGATTTCGATCAAGACGGCGATGTCGACGGCAGCGACTTTCTCGCCTGGCAACGCGGGTTTGGCAGCGGCACAACTCTTGCCGAGGGCGATGCCAACGGTGATGGCAACGTCGACGAGCTAGATTTGGTCGCTTGGGAATCACAATTCGGCCAATCCAATCTGACTGCCCAGCAAGCGGCAACATCGATTCCAGAGCCTAGCAGTCTGCTGTTGGCGATAGGATTTCTAGTAGTCATTCCCTCACGACTTCGATCCGCACGACGAACCTGAGCTGTGAAGAGCATGCATGGTGCAGCCAGAAGATTGTGTTTGACCCTGGTTTACGTTACGCTCGGCGGCCGCTAGAATCGGCTCCAACGAGCGCCCGTAGCTCAATTGGATAGAGCACTGGTCTTCGAAACCAGGGGTTGGAAGTTCGAGTCTTCCCGGGCGCGCTTCGATTTACGTCGAAAATTCTAGGGCGGGTACAGAATCGGGTACAGAATTCAGATTGAGCCGTGACATGACGAGATACTTTCGTGTGCCCCACTTCGTACTGGCGATGTGGCGTAGCCTAGCGGTCGCTAGTATCAACACGCTGTTGCCGTCGGGGAACGCGCCCACCACGCGCGTCCGGCGACGCATCTCTTTCAGGATTTGCCCAGCACCAAAACAACGAATACAGGTAGGTGCTGAAAAATACGATCGCGATGTAAAGTGTGGTGGGAGGAGCTAGCCAAGCTACTAGTAACGCAACGTTCACAAAAAAGATAGCTCGTGCCGATTTCGTCATGCTGCGAATTAAATACGGCAGTTTATATGGCAAAAGCATCGTCATCGTGTTTAGTAGAATCGCTACCGTTAGATACGGCACGGCGCTGAATCCAAATATTTCGGCTAACAAAAGAACAAAAAACGTATGCCTGATCAGTTCGTTTGTTGGGGACCCCGTGCCTGAGACTTGTCCTGGAGCTAGGCGGGCAACGCTACGCAGCACGATCGCTGCTACTCCTAACAGACTGGCTGTGGCACAAATGCCGCCGAAGTGCATGCCTATAAACATTACCAAAATACTATGTCCGATCGCATCACAGACATTGTCCAAGAAAGCACCAAAATCGCTCCTGATATTCAACTTGGCGGCCAAAATGCCATCCAAGTCGTCCATCACGTTGCCATAAATCATGAGCGGAATTAGATATTGGTAACCGCCTTCCTGGAACAGGAGACAGAGAGGGAGTACACCTAGAATCGAGACGGCATTTGCCAGATGCGTATAGATAAGGTGGCCTAGTCTATCCATCGATGAGTTGCCTGATTTCATTACTGGAACCGCTGTAGCAGTTGCTTAGAGAGATGACATGATGGCACGGTCTTCTGGAAACATTTTCTCGGCTTCGTGAAGATCCTCCAGCGTATCAATTTCGTACCAACACTTACTATCGAAATCGACAGCTTCCAGTGAGAGGCTGCCGTCAGCCACCATTTCGGCAAAAACCGTCTCGTAGTATTCGTTAACATTGCCCGCAACAACGTGCTCAGTTAAACGATCAGTCACTCGACGCCAGGTCGCCATGGCGAAGCTGTACATATTGACGGTCTTATGACAGACTTCTCCGGGAGCTTCGTTGGTGCCCACCTGAAATGCTGAAACCTGCTGTAAAGGATCAATGGTCACGGTCGTCCCTTGCATCCAGCCTTGCAGCTTGGAAGTAGCAATCCTGTCGGGCTGTGACATGCCTGCCAACAAGGAGGTGTTGAACACCACGTCGCTTTCGACCAACAGAAAAGGGTTGTCAATGGTCAGTCTGGCCAGCCAAAGTGAATAGAGGTTGTTCGTTGTCGAGTAGCGAGGATTAACCACATACTCCACTGTCATTTCACCAGAAGATCCTTCAAGAAATTCACGGACACGTTGATCTAAATAACCGACGACCACGATCAGATGTTTGAATCCGTTTTCTGACAAACATCTCACGAGGCGTTCAAGGATAGCGGTCCCGTTAACTTCTGAAAGGCATTTTGGGGCGTCGTTGGTCAACGGTTTGAGTCGGCTTCCAGTGCCGGCAGCGAGTAGTACTGCAGTCGTTATCGGAGTAATCTTAGTATGGACCATGTTCTCCATTCTTGGCTGGCAATCACAAGTATTGAATAGCCAGCTTGTATTGCTTGGTAATTGACTGAACGCGGCACACCTGTAATTTTGCTTGCGTTCAGTTACACGCTTGCGCTGTTCTTTCTCACCTATCCGGTCGAAAGTCGCTAACTGAGTTGAAGACTATTGCCACTTGCATGTTAACGATCATCACTCGACGGCATATCCTCGCTATTTCGATCGACAGCTTGCTCTTTCTTCTCGCGACGTCGTTTTCTCTTTTCCTCTGATTTCCGCTTCTTTTCCATTTCCCTGCGTTGCTTCTCCATCGTGTTCTGATCTCTCGCCATAATTATCTTTCTAGTAGATGTTCAAAAACCAGATTTCAACTACCCTCTGCTGTTAGCGATACTGGCTTGATGGATGGAATTGGTAGTCAGGTGGGTTGAGAAGAATCATCCTCAACGGCCCGCTGTTTCTCTATCGTCGCTGCCTTTCTGGTAGCGATAAGTTGTGCTTGTCGAGGAGCGTCTGCTTGTGTCACCGCACATTGAGGATGAATGCCATCCGGCGAGTACGACGAATGCCCACAAATAGGGCAGGTCTTTGGGTTTGGCTGTGGGACGAGAGGTGTTGGTTTTCTGTTGTTCATGGTCTTTACTGGTCCAGGCCTCGCGCAGAGTCATCGCCCTTGTTTTGGGCGACTTCCATTGTGTATACATATCGTTTTTGAAGCATGCCCTAAGCTACTTCTTCTAGCGGTTGATCGAACGCCAGCCTAACGCCTGGAATCGCAACCAATAGACTCTCTAACTTCCGAAGAGATAACTGCGATCCGTGAACCACACGGAATGTACAGTAGGCGGGGAGTTCCGCCTCCTGAACCGGCTCACTTGTCATAAAAACGAACGCTCTTCTCAGATGGTCAAGAATCCATTGAGCGTTCTCAATCCCTGCAACGCGAACGCGGCAGGCGTATCCCTCGTGCCTAATGAATACAGCAAAATCGATGATTGCACTCGTCGAAGGCCAATCTTTCTTATTACTTTTTTGTGGAGGACTGGTTTGCAATAGTTGCTTCCAATTCCTTACTACGTTGGCTCACCGATCGATACGGCATGCTTTCTTCAATTTCGTAACGCTCAGCGCGAACAAACCAGAGTGACAAACCACCTGAGTTATGAGCAGGAAAATGTTGCGACGATTCGGCTCGAACCCCCAACGAACCTTTCCTACCGGTTTTCTTCCACCCACGGCGTTCCATGATAATGCGGACCAATACGCCTATTGCCTGCCGTAATCGCTGCGTCTCTTTAGCGTGAACTCCGCTAAGATAACTATTGACGGCGGACTGTGTTTCAAGTTCTCTCACCACACCAGCAAGCGGCGCTCGGTCGTGGTGAATCTCCGCATCTTCCATCCGTTGCTGCCGAACTGCATCGCAAAAGAATTCGAGTACCTCTTCAAACGGTTGCTCTGGGGCATTGACTACGTCTGAAAAAGTCCTTCCTTGCCTATCTTTCAGGAAGTCTTCTCGCGTTATTTCTACTGTCAGCATTGCTTACATCTCAGAGCCAAGGTGCCTCCAGGCCACGGATTTGGAGATACAAATATTGTACCTACTAATTACGTAGTTGCAATATCATTACGTCCAACACAGGCGATGCACTTTTAATCTTGTATAATTTGGAGGTAACTACTCAGCGGCGATTGGTATGGCCATCTAGGCGATTATTCATTAGAGCCTCTGGTAAGGAGGTTATTCGCCAATTTCAGTGGCTGATTTCAGTGGACAATTGTATCGTTTTCGCCTTCAGAGCGAATTGAATCGCAATGAATAACCCACCGAAGGCTGTGTTGCGCTCTCGATGAGACCCTTTGTGGGTTACGAACGTCGCCTGAAAGAGATTCCGGCGAGACTGGCCATCACGCCCAGCAAAACCGCACTTGGTTCGGGCATCGCATTCGTAGCTGCCGAAAGAGGAGCAAATGTGCCGTAGTTTGCTTCCCAAGCTGCCAGGTCGGAGGCATTTGGCGAGTTGGATACTTCGCCCCTTTGCCACTTGAGAAAATCCAAACCATCCACATCTCCATCGGCGTCGAAGTCGCCGGCGAGAACGGTACTGGGAACGATACTTCCGCTTTGAAAAGGCTGGTCTTTGAAACCATTACCACAGCACTCGAAGAAACTTAAACCAAGATCAATCGATGCGGACTGAGTGGGCGTAAAAGGCTGAGAGAGTTTTAGCGAAATATCTAATCCAATATCATGGAAGTTACCGTTTCCAGAAATCTCGACGGAATCAGATTGAATATCCGTTTTCAGATTACCAGCAGCTAAACTGAAAATCGTGTAGGGAATTCCAAGTGCCGTAAATGCCCCGCTACCTCCCCCGAAGTCGCCGACACTATAGGTCCAATCGAACGCGCCAAAAATCTGCTGACCGTCCGCCAGAAAAACGTCATCCAAGGTATAGTTCACAGTAGTCGCCTGCGCATCAAATGCGGCTAGGAAGATAAAACTGCAAATCACCGAGAACCAGATGTTTTTTGAGGTATTCATAAGGACTTTTCCTGTCATATGGACCGCCTGACGCTCAAATCAGGTTTTCTTGAAATGGGTCAATCCGATAGCGTGTTGGCTTTGTTCTGCCGTATTCGAGCCAACTATGTTACAGACTGTCAGAACAATTGCTAAAATGGATTGTTCCTGTAATGGGGAGTCGATTTAGAGACCCTTATCCGCCAAAAAAAGCCTCTTCTGACTCAGCCGCGTCAATATCCCATCACCACACGGCATGTGGAGTTAGGCAGTCCATAACGTGGGATGAGGATTCGAGGTCACATGTTCGCGCAAACAAAGTTGCGGTCAGCTAGTCGCGTCTTGGCAGATCTCCTGCAGCTTCACCGGCTGCTTATTGACACTCCCCAGGTGCCAACTCACAATGGATGGTCTACAATGTCAGTGCGAAACTATCACTCTGCCCCGCCTACAATGCTCAGTTTGACGTCGTGTTTTTTGACTAGCAGCTATGGGAATTCTTGCTAGCAAACTCTCAACGATGAATTCAAAATCGATACGTCTAGTAGCAGCTCCCCTAAAGTGAATGTAAAATGGTAAAAAAGGCCGATCGCTATTTTTCGTTGGTGCTGTCTCAGGGATGTTTTTTGGCATCGGTTGCGTCTCTCCTAGCCGGTGGCCTAGCGATTGCCATCGCAGACGATTCGCCAAACGAAACGCTGGGCGTAGTTCGCGAGCATCCGACGTCGGGCAATTTCGTCGAGACCAAGGCTGGATACATGGTGCCCTACACGCAGACGATTCCAGGGACCAACGTGACATTTGAAATGGTGCCTATCCCAGGAGGCACTTTTCTGATGGGTAGCCCTAGCGACGAAGCTGATCGCCACGACGACGAAGGCCCGCAGGTCGAAATAAAAGTCCCGCCACTTTGGGTCGCCAAGTACGAGGTGACTTGGTCGGAATACAAACTTTATATGAGACTCTGTGGAGTATTTGAGAAATTTGATGATCAAGGTGTTCGCAAGGTTGTCGAAGAAAACAAGATCGATGCCATCACGGCGCCCTCGAAGCTCTACGAACCAGGCTTTACTTTTTCTGTAGGCGAAGAGCCGCGACAGCCAGCGGTCTCCATGAGCCAGTACGCAGCCAAGCAGTACACCAAGTGGCTGAGTCTGCTGACAGGCGATTTCTACCGCCTGCCGACCGAGGCAGAGTGGGAGTATGCTTGCCGGGCTGGAACAACCACTGCGTACAGCTTTGGTGATGATCCCGCAGACCTCGGCGAGCATGCTTGGTACTACGATAACGCCGATGACGAAACCCATCTGGTTGGGGAAAAGAAACCTAATGCTTGGGGATTGTATGATATGCACGGCAATGCATCAGAGTGGGTACTCGATTCGTATGCAGAGGACTGGTATAAAAGAATCAAGAACGAAAATGGTCCGATAGAGGCACTTGCTGCTTTGTCGAAGTCGGACAAGCTTTTCCCACGTGTTTTGCGTGGTGGGTCGTGGTACCTCGATCCGCCAGACTGCCGCACTGCTAGTCGCCGTCAATCGGACGATGACAACTGGCGAAGCTACGATCCCAATACCCCGAAAAGCCCGTGGTGGTTTGCTAGCGACGAATCGCAGGATGTAGGCTTTCGCATTGTCCGGCCGGTTGAGCCTGTTGCAAGGAAGGAACGAGAAGGATATTGGGAGGCCGGCGTGGAGTCGATCCTTAAGGTGACGGCTCGCCGTATCGACCGAGAGGGACGCGGCGAGCGAGGAATCGTCGACCCGGACTTGCCGGCAGCGATCAAGAAAATTCAATCGAGGTAGTAACCCCTCATCCGTTTGAGAGCTAATTGCTGTCTCGCTTTACTTTAGTCGGGCTGTTCATCACATGCGTTTTTATCGCCGAGGTAGGGGCAACCGAAGACGGGTTTATACCGCTCTTCGACGGCAAGACTTTGTCGGGTTGGACCGGTGATGGATTGGAATAGGGTTCATCCGAGTAAAGTAGCATATGCTCATTGAGCCTTTTTTGCATACTGAATTCAACAAGTCTCCTTTCTAGAAAGCGACAACAATGGTTCGAGTTGGAATTGCTGGCATTGGTTTCATGGGGATGGTGCATTACCTGAACTATCAAAAGCTGCGTGGGGTCAAGGTTGCTGCCCTTTGCGAGCAGGACAAAACGCGGTTAGCCGGTGATTGGCGTGGGATCAAAGGCAATTTTGGTCCGCCGGGAAAAAAAATGGATCTGTCGCAGGTTGCCACCTACACGTCGCTCGAGGATCTATTAGCAGACGAAAGCATCGATCTGATCGATATCACTCTGCCACCAGCTTTACACCCCGACATAGCGGTAAAAGCCCTTGAAGCCGACAAGCATGTGTTTTGCGAAAAACCGATGGCTCTTACCATTCGCGACTGCAAACGCATGTCTGCCGCGGCAAATAAGTCGGGCAAGCTGCTAATGATCGGCCATGTGCTTCCTTTTTTCCCAGAGTACGGCTGGGCTTTGAAAGAGTTTCGCAGCCGCAAGCATGGACGGTTGTTAGGTGGGAATTTTAAGCGCGTGATCTCGAATCCTGAGTGGCTGAATAATTACTGGTCGCCCAAGCATGTCGGCGGGCCGATGCTCGACCTACATATCCACGACGCTCACTTCATTCGCATACTGTTTGGTATGCCAAACACGGTGTCGACCAAGGGGCGAGTAAAAAATAAGCTTGCTGAGTACTGGAACAGCCAATTTGACTATGGCTCGAAAGGGCCTGTGGTCCAGGCGTGTAGTGGCACGATAAACCAGCAAGGACGCTCCTTCGCCCACGGTTTCGAGATCCATTTTGAAAAAGCAACGCTTCTGTTCGAGTTTGCCGTGATGGGTAAGCAAGCGAGCTATCTCTGCCCGCCTACGTTGCTTACCAATGACGGTAAAGTGAAACGCCCTAAGCTAGGATCAGGCGATCCCATGGATGCTTTTCGTGCCGAACTTAAAGAAGTTGTTAGTTGTGTGAAGCAGCAATCTCCCTCGACGATTCTCAACGGAGATCTAGCTCGGGATGCCATTCGGCTCTGTCAAAAACAGACAGACAGCCTTCTCGGCGGTCGGTCGGCAAAACTCTGAGTGCAAATGACGCTAGCCGCAGGTAACGGTAGGTACCCACGGCTAGCGTAATGACCAATCGCAAAGTGCCCTAAGATGCAAAGGAGGCTTCTAGTTCAGCTTCCTCAAATTCGCTGGTAGTGTCTTCGCTGGAAGTGTCTTCGGTGGAAGTTTCGGATTCAGTTTCTGTTTCCGTTGACTCGGGGCGAACGGTTGCCAACTCTGCAGGCGTGAGTTGTACGTAGCCCAAGTTGCGTACCACTTCCAGAACTTCACTGCACGTCGGAAACATGCGGCCACTGGTCCGCTTGTACTCGTCCATAGCGCCCATGAACTGAACTTCCGGCTCGCTGTAGTCTCGCTCGCAGGTCGTCGGGTCGATTTGACGGCGGCGTTGGACCTTTTCGCGTTTTTCCAACTGCGGAACAGGTGAAGCTTCGGTGTTCTCGATCTCGTCGCGGCGATCGGCTTTTGTGCGCCGGTCGATGGTTACTTCTTTGTCACCCGCCTTCGACTTGGTTTTTGTCTTAGCTTTTGTCTTGGTTTTGTTTGTTGTGCTTCGAGACTTGGGCGAAGGACTTTTTTTGGTTTTGGGACTCTGCTTGGCGGCGGCCTTCTTGCTTTTAGTGGTGGCGCTCTTACGCTTGCTGGCAGTCGACTTGGAGGTGGCGGCTTTTTTTGCTGGCATTGGGGGGAGTGCTCCGGCTTGGCCCAGGGGTAGGGCAGGTCGCTAGGTGGGGAAGTAACCTCTGACGCTAGCATTCATCGGAGCAGTCACGGTGGAAAATAGAACGATTACCAAAAGTTACCGGTCTGCGTAGATCTACCGGTTAGTACGGATATTCGGGGTTAGCCAAACCTTATGGCTGTAGTGCTAGCGGCACGTAGGATAGGCTTCCAGCCTGTCCGCCAGGGTCGCAAGTAGCTGCATGAACTGACAGGCTAGACGCCCTCAGGGTGCAGCCTGCGGAATGTATTTTTCATGTGGCAGTTTGGTAGGAGCGCGTGGTTTGGAGACTTCTTCTTCGTCGTTTCCAGAACTGCTCGAGGTCGTTGGTCTCGCTGAGGTGGTCGGCTGCTAGCTGGAGCAGCGGTTCGGCACCTTGGTCCCAGAATTTTTCGGTTCCTTTGACGCGACGGTTGATCTGTTTGATGGTCGACTCAATGTGGCTGGAAGTAATCGGCAGCCCCAGCTTGCGATACTCCGCATACTTCATCCGCGTGCGTTGGTTTTTGAGATATCCCAACGTCCTGATAACGATCGCGGCGGGCGACGCCTCGTCGCCCTCGGGAGGCGCGCCCAATTGTTCCGACCGCGCTTGCACTGCTTTGAGAAGTGGGGCGAGGTTGCCTTCCCACAACCACTGCGCCCAAGTGACATAATCACGCCAGGCCACTTGGCACGCTCGCCCAGCCAGCGCGGCTGCATAGACGTAGCAGATCGCATGAGTGAAATCGAGCACCGGCGTGAAATGGGAAAAATGCTTACGATGGATCGTCCAGTTACTCGCCGCGCCATCGGCCACAAACGCCTTGCGCCGCGCAGCATGAAAACCGCGTGCATGGGAAGTCGCCACCAAGTGTCTACCGAACGCTTCTTGTCCAGCGCGCGTGGCGACCACGCTTCGGACCAACACTTGGGGCCGACCCTCGCGATCGTCGGGAGAAGTCTCCGGCGGGTCGTTGGCAGTTTCCGGACGCCCCGAAAAACCCTTGATATCACGGCTCAAATCGCCCATTCGCTGAGGATCCACAAACGTCTTGGGGATTGTCGGGCAAGGGTCTTCTGCGTGCTCGTCGCTGATCATACTCAGGTTGCAGCCTACCAGCGACTCACGCCAATAGCCTTTGGATTGCGTGTTCTTGTCTTCTGAAAAATCCTGACGCCGACGAATCTGAATCCGACCACCATCGACCATCACGCACGCCACTTGGGGAACTTGATCGGTCGGACTCTTTCGCTGAATGGGAAGCGTCAGTGATTGGTACTGCTCGGCCTGTTGCTGGGCTTCGGCCGCGCGTTCGTTACCGACCCGCTTGGTCCAACGCTGGACCCGTTCGCGAGTCACCTTCACTTCGGCCAACGCTTCGAGGTCTTGAGTTGCCCTCGGAAACGACGCCGACTGGGAACCGGCATAGGCTACTTTCCGAAGCATCGCCGGTGTGAACGGGCAATCGATCTCAACGCCGATCGCCTTGGTCCTCGGGAAAAAAAGACTTGCGGCAGCAAGGACAAAAATACTCTGGTTCGCTGATCGTGACTGGCCCGCGGCGACCGATCAGTTCCCGCTCGCGCTGCCCACGATAGGGGCCCAGCTTGCCGCACTGCGGACAGACCGATTCGTCCTCCCTGTTGAGGGAAGTAGCCGGTCGATCCGACGACTTCTGCCTCAAGAGTTCGGTGGTGACAGCATCGCCGATGGCGACCGCACGCGTCTCGATCGCATCGAGCCAGCTCAGCGCGTGCTCGTCGAGGTTCTCCTCGTCGATTTCACCAAATTCCTCGGCCAACTGCCGAGCAAACGCCGCAATTTTCACTTGAACTTGATCGCTAGTTGCCATCCCTGGCTCCTTGATTTATCCAGCTTCTCGCCGGAACGCCCTCCTGCCAGTCAAATACTGCTACCACTTCTACTATAAAACCGACTCACGCGCAAAGTGCAGGCTGCACCC
>JAJDEE010000088.1 GCA_029259975.1 Planctomycetota bacterium | reverse complement strand
CGATCCCGAAATCAAAGTCGTTGCCCAGCTGATCGGTGGTCTCGAGCCGGCTCGTACGATTATGTTGCAACTGCTCGAAAGCGGCAAGGATGTCGTCACGGCCAACAAAGCCTTGCTCGCCGAGCATGGTCCCGAGATTTTTGACCGCGCCCGCGAGCTGGGCCGCTGCGTTGCGTTCGAGGCCTCGGTCGCCGGTGGCATCCCGATCATCGCCAACATCGGCCAATGCTTGTCGGCCAACCAAATTCAATCGCTGCATGGTATTCTCAACGGTACGAGCAACTTTATTCTCAGCAAAATGCACGAAGATGGCTCGGCCTACGACGAAGTCGTCGCTGAAGCCCAACGGCTTGGCTATGCCGAAGCCGACCCCGCGATGGATGTCGATGGTACCGACGCCGCTCAAAAGTTGGCTATCCTCGCGCATCTCGGTTTTGGTGCCCGTGTCCACTGGGACGAAATCCCTCGTTCTGGTATCGATACGCTCGATCTCGCCGATGTTCGCTATGCCCAGGAAATGGGTTACCGTATCAAGCTGTTAGCCGTCGCTCAACTTGTCGACGACGCACTGGAACTGCATGTTTCGCCAACGCTGGTCCGCGCTGGCCGACCACTTGCCGAAGTGGGCGGGCCATACAACGCGATCCGAGTCGTTGGCGACGCGGTCGGGCAACTATTGTTCTACGGTCCTGGCGCCGGCCAAATGCCGACCGCTTCGGCAGTCGTCGCCGACATTATTGACGTCGCAGTGGGTCGTTCGCCAATCACCTTCCGCACCCTTGAACTCTGGTCCGACCGCCAAGCTCGCGTCGCCCCTGCCGACTACGCCAACGCCCGCGGCCGTTTTTATCTGCGAGTGACCGTCGACGATAGCCCCGGCGTCCTCGCCCAAATCACGCTAGCCCTCGGCGAACAAACCATCTCGATCGCCTCGGTATTACAGCACGAGCCACAGGCAAATGACAAAACGGTGGGAGGCCAAGCGGTCTCGCTAGTCATCATGACTCACGAAACTACCGAAGGCGCAGCAGGAAAAGCCTGTGACAACATGTCAAAGCTCGCTTGCGTTCAGGCACCGCCCGTGCGGCTGTGGGTACGAGACTGATCCATCTACCTATTGATCCTCAGCAATCATGAAATACGCAATCATCATCCCCGACGGCGCCGCCGACGAGCCGCAAGACGCACTCAATGGCCAAACTCCCATCGAAGCCGCCCGCACTCCGGCGATGGATGCTTTGGCATCTACCGGCGTCGTCGCCCGCGCCTGCCACACGCCAAGCCAACTCCCGGCCGGTTCGGAAGTTGGCAATATGAGCCTCCTTGGCTACGACCCGCTCGAAAATTTTACTGGCCGTGCGCCGATCGAAGCCGCCGCTCAAGGCATTGAGCTTGGCGAACAAGATTGGGCCATTCGCTGCAATCTCGTGACGGTCGAAGACCAGACCATGCGTGATTTCACGGCCGATCATATTTCAACCGAGGAAGCGACCGAGTTGCTCTCCGCCGCCCAAGCAGAACTCGGCGGCAACGGGCTTGAGTTCGTGCCCGGCGTTAGCTATCGCAACCTGCTCCTTTGGCGGGGTGCCGAACGTCCTGCCCCGTTCACGATGGATATGCGAGCCACGCCGCCGCACGATTTGACCGACAAATCGGTACTCCACGATTTCCCGCGCGGCCCGGGCAGCGACGTGTTGAACGAGCTGATGACCGCCACGACAAAGCTTTTCGCCGACCACCCTGTCAACAAAAAGCGTGTCGCCGCCGGCAAACTTCCAGCGACGAACGTCTGGCTCTGGGGCATCGGCAAAGCTCCAAAATTGCAGCCCTTCGCCGCTGTGCATGGAGTAAAAGGGGCGATGATCACGGCCGTCGACCTGCTACGTGGGCTGGCATCGCTAGTCGGTTGGCAGCGGATCGAAGTGCCCGGCGCCACCGGCTACACCGACACCGACTACGCCGCCAAGGGCCAATACGCCATCGAAGCCCTGAACCATGTCGACCTGATTTGTGTCCACGTCGAAGCCCCCGACGAAGCCTCGCACGAGGGCGACTGTGCGGCAAAGGTCAAAGCGATCGAGGAAATCGACACGCATGTTGTTGCTCCGTTGCTCGAAGCGTTGAAATTGCACGGCGATCACCGCGTGATGATCTCGCCCGACCACCCGACGTTCCTCAACACTAAAACCCACACTCACGGCAATGTCCCCGTCATCATCGCCGGCACCGGCATCGAACCCGACGCCTTCACAAGCTATGGCGATGGCAACGCAGCGAAGTCTGAGTTGGCGTTTGACGCGGGTTGGCAGGCGATGGAGTGGTTTATTGGTAGGAAGTAAAAGAACCACGACGGCACGACGAGCACAACGAAAAGAGATTGCGATGCACGATCCAATTCCTGTTGAGACTGAGGCTATAGCCAGCCAAGTGATTGAAGCAGCATTTCGTGTACATCGCTCTCTTGGTCCAGGATTGTTAGAATCGGTTTATGAGATTTGCCTTTGCCACGAGCTAGAGAAGATGGGAGTTGCAGTCGAAAGGCAGGTTGATTTACCGGTCTATTATGATGATGTGGCGGTAGATGCCGGACTTCGTCTTGATGTATTCGCGGGAAATTCTGTTATTGTCGAATTGAAGGCCGTAGAAAAGATGCTCCCACTCTTTGAGGCACAGCTCTTAACTTACCTCAAACTCAGTGATCGACGCTTAGGTTTGTTAATTAATTTCAACACTCAACTACTCAAAGACGGCATCAAACGCATCGTACTCTAAGTTTTCTTTACGTTGTGTTCGTCGTGTCGTCGTGGTTAACTTTTTTTAGAATTTCGAAATAATGAGTTTAATCGTTCAGAAGTTTGGCGGCACGAGTGTTGCCGATGCGGAAAAAATTCGGGCGGCTGCTAGGCGCGCTTTGCGAGCCCAGTCGCAAGGCCATCAGGTCGTCATGGTCGTGAGCGCGATGGGCAAAAACACCGATATGCTCGTCGAGCTGGCTGGGCAGGTGTGCGACCATCCGCCTGCACGCGAGATGGACGTGCTGTTGTCGACTGGCGAGCAGGTGACGATGTCGGTGATGGCGATGGCGATCCATGAACTCGGTGGCAAGGCGACCAGCCTGACCGGTGGGCAGATCGGCGTGCGGACCGATTCGAGTCATACCAAGGCCCGCATACAATCGATCTCGACCGACCGCATGCGGCAATTGCTCGATGATGGCAATATCGTCATCGCCGCCGGTTTTCAAGGCGTCGACGACGATCTCAACATCACCACACTCGGTCGAGGCGGTAGCGACACCTCGGCGGTCGCGTTGGCGGCCGTGTTGGGAGCCGAGATGTGCGAAATCTACACCGACGTCGATGGCGTTTTCACAACCGATCCGCGGCAGATTGCTGATGCTCGGAAAATGTCGAATGTGAGTCATGACGAAATGCTCGAACTCGCTAGTCTCGGTGCCGGTGTGATGCATAGCCGGTCGATCGAGTTTGGCAAAAAGTTTAACGTGCCGATCCATGTCCGCAATAGCGGGGTCTTCACCGACGAGCCAGGCACGATCATTGGCCCGATCGCCGAATCCGATAACCGCGCTGTCAGCGGTTGTGCACTCACCAAAGAAGAAGCCCGCCTGACCGTCTTGGGTGTGCCGAATAAGCCAGGTGTCAGCTTGACGATTTTCGAAAAACTTGCTGGCGAAAATATCACTGTGGATATGATCATGCAGACCGCCGGGCAAGATGGGCTGGCCGATATCTCGTTCACTGTGTTGGAAAGCGACTTGGCGCGAACTCTTACGGCCGTCGAAGCGGCAGCCGAAGCCGTCGGTGCGGCAGACGTGGCCCACCAGGCGAACGTCTCGAAGGTGTCGGTCGTCGGGCTTGGGATGGCAACCCAGTCGGGCGTGGCCGATCGGATGTTTCGAGCGTTGGCCGAGGCCAACGTCAACATCGCGGCGATCACCACTAGCGAGATCAAAGTCTCGTGCCTCGTCGCTCGCGAGCAAGGCCTCGAAGCCTTGCGTGCCGTCCACGCCGAGTTCGAACTGGGCCGCCCGCCTGAAAAGCGAGTGACGTTTGAAGACTCGCTTGCCGCCGCCAAAAAAGCCAAAGAGGCCGATGCCGTGGCGGTCGTCAACCGACTTCAGGCGATGGAAGACCTGACCGTGCATGGCGTCGTGCTTGACGATTCTCAAGCGTTGGTAACGCTAACCGACGTGCCTGACAGCCCCGGCATCTCCGCCGACATTTTCGAGGCGGTCGCTGCGGCCAACATCGTGGTCGACATGATCGTCCAAGGTGTTGGCGCCAACGGCAAAACGAACCTCAGCTTTACGGTACCTCAAGCCGCGAACGACAAGGCCGCTAAAGCAGCCAGCGAAGTGATCGAAAAACTAGGCGGTGCCATCAATTCACACCCTAGCATCTCCATCCTTTCGGTCACGGGCGTTGGTATCCGCAGCCACACGGGCGTTGGCCTCCGCATGTTCCGCGCCCTTTCGCAAGCCGGCATCAACGTCGAATTGGTCAGCACCAGCGAAGTGAAAGTCAACGTCGTTGTCGCGGGCGACAAAGGTGCCGCCGGACTGACAGCCCTGCAAGAGGCATTTGCCGACGTGATTGGTTAGTCGTGTTCACACCCGATCTATTTCAATGGCTTCGAGCGGAAACATACGTACGAACTGCCTGAAACGTTTGCTCGCTCAGTGCCAGTATTTTTCCCCACGCCCCAATCGATATACGCAGGCGCCCACATTATTTTTCTTTTGCCTGCTTTGGTTTCAAAACCAGCCGCACTGGCGTACCTAACGCTGGGATTTTTTCGGTGTTGGCTTCAAACAGTAGGCCGTCGTTGGCTTGACTGCTTTCGACGGGGATGTCGAGGGTGGCGGACGAAAAATTGGAGACGCAGATCAGGTCTCCGCTCTCGGCCAGATAATACTCTTGGCCCGTTTCTTCGTCTTTCCAAAAGCCACTGCCGGCGAAAACCCAAGGATGGGTCATCGGCTTATCGGTTTTTACGTCCTTGAGCCATTGTTGTGCGGGCAGCGATCGCCATTTGTCATTCGCGTCGAGCCAACGGACTTCGATGTCGATTTCGGTGCCCGCAGGTGGCTCGAATTTTTCGCCCCATTTTACTGGGTGCCCGACTTTTGCACCGACAGCGAGCAACGCCGTGTGGACCATCTGGGCACTGCTGTAGACCGCGACGATCGATTCGTGCTCTTTGGTGCCTGTGGGACAGGCAAACATTTCGAGCAGGCCCTCGTTGAGCGAAACGTAACCGTCTACGAAAACCTGCTTGTTTTTCGCGTCGATCCAAACAAGATGCGGCTCAGGCATCGCTTGGGCA